>JAZODE010000129.1:0-6309 GCA_045596885.1 Victivallaceae bacterium | reverse complement strand
TTCAAAAAATGACAAAGATGCCATTCGCAAAGAGCTGTAAAGGGTAGTTTGAGGTTGCTACCTGTAAGGTAACAGCCGAAAACGCTCCCTTTAACAGATCGAAGCGAGGGCGCTTTGACAATTTTGAGGAGTTTTGAAATTGCCTCAAAAGAGATAATTTTCAAGTTTTGCACAACAACCGTCAACAATGAGGCAAAAATGAGCAAGGTATTTGAAGGACAAAAAAAGATCCGTCTGGGCATTTGGGGACTTGGCAGGGGGCGGGCATTCATCGCACAATGTGAAGAGTTGAACTTTGAGATCGTCGCCGGGTGTGATCTCAATGGACCTCTCTGTTCAGATTTCCGTAAACTCTGCCCCAACGCCTTTATCACCCGAAATGAAGATGAGTTTCTGAAACAGGATCTTGATGTTGTCCTTGTGGCAACTTTTTTCACCAACCACGCTCAGGATGCCATAAAAGCCCTGCGTGCCGGAAAACATGTCATCAGCGAAGTTTCCGCCTTTTTCACCCCCGCCGATGGCGTGGCTCTGGTCGATGCTGTGGAAGAAAGCGGCAAGATCTACTGTCTTGCTGAAAATTACACCGACCAGTTTGTCAAAAAACTCTGGCATGAAGGGTATTTCGGGGAACTCTCTTACGCTGAGTTCGATTATGTCCACGATTGCCGGGGATTGAGTTACTCCTACTTGTACGGCGACCCGATCCTGCCGGGGAATATTGCCCACTCCTGGCGTTCCTGGTTGAATTTCCACTACTACTGCACCCACTCTCTGGGGGCTGCCATGGAAATAACAATGACCCGCCCCGTCAAGGTTATGGCGCCCCAGGGGTGCAAGACGCTCCCCGGATTTCTCCCCGGCAGTGAAATGGGTTCCATGAAGCCCTCAATGGTCATCATGGATAACGGCGGCGTGATCCGGAATCTGATGGGGGCTTCGACAGCTGACTCCCACACCCGCAGGATCTGGGGCACCCGTGCCTTTGTTGATCTGACCGATCCAGATCCCACGGTCAATTTGGGGCAGGCAGGCAAGGGCCTGAAAGTCAAACTGACGCCCCAACAGGACGAATTGACAAAACTTGCGCAAAAAGCCGGACACGGCGGCGGCGACTTCTGGATGCTTTACAACTTTGCCGACACCTTTTACAACGGAATTTCCCTCTACTGGGACATCTACCACGCCTGCGATGTGACTTTAACAGGCATCATGGCAGTCAAAAGCGAGTACGCAGGGGGCGTCCCGGTGGATATCCCTGATTTCCGCAACAAAGAGATCCGCGAACACTACCGCAACGATCACTTTGCCCAGCAGCACTTTGATCCCCGGAAGATCTTCCCCAACGATCAGAATGTGAAGGAAACCGGCAGATTTTCCCTTATCATGAACGATCTGGTGCACCCGTGGGAAACCAATGGCATCCCCTTGCTCATTTCCGCCCTCGAAGGGATCAGGCTCTACCCCTTCATCACAGATGCTGAATCCCGTCTTGCCGTCCAGAAGCAGGTACGGCAGCTCTTTCTGGATATGAGTTCCATTACCGAAGCACTCAAAGGTGCACAGCTTCTGGCAGAAAAATATCCGGACTCTCCTGCGGGGAAAGCCCTCAAATCATTTATTGAGGCGGCACCCGGAAAAATCAACGATCCCCAAGCTCTCAGGGAAGAACTTACAAACTGGCTTCTTTTCGCCGATCTTCCGGACTGCAGACAGCTGCGGATGTGCTTTGATGTACAAAAGAACGCCGTTCCTGTGCCTGATGTTCCCGAAGGGTTCACCTTGCGTACACTGCGTGAAGGTGATGAAGAGCAGTATATCAAACTGATGCACTTATCCGGATTTGCGCAGTGGGATTTGAAACTTTTCCAAAAGGTCAAAGCAGGAGCTCTTGATGAAGGTATCTTCTTTCTGGAAGAAAAAAGTTCAGGCAAGATCGTCGCAACCGCCATGGCAAACGGTGTCCGCCCCGGCGAAGAGGAGCTGGGGGGGGAACTGGGCTGGGTGGGTGTCGATCCTGAATTCCGTGGTAAGCACCTGAGTGCGATCCTCTGCAGCGCTGTCCAGAAGCGCTATGGTCAGGAGGGATACACCAAAGCCTATCTGCGTACCGATGACTTCCGTCTCCCTGCGGTCAAGACCTACCTTGATCTGGGGTGGCTGCCCCTGATCGATTCAGATGTAATGAAAACAAGATGGGAAAAAATCTGCCGGAAACTGGGTAAAACGCTCCCGGAAGCCGGAGATGCCCAGGAGTTGTCAAAGTCCAATTCGATTTTCACCCTCAGTTGAAGTGTTATTTTTTATGGATACATTAACGGTCACAGCTCAGGCAATCGGTATAGCCGCCATGGCACTGACGGTTTTTTCGATGCAGTGCAGAAGCAACAGAGCCTTCTTTCTGTGCCAGGAACTTGGGGGCATCCTCTTTGCGTTCCACTTTGCCATGCTCGGCGCATGGAGCGGGGCGTTGATGAACATTTTCGGGATCATACGCCCCGAAATATTGCGGCGGGAGAATATTGCCAAATCAAAGTGGACTTTGTACGGACTCATTCTCCTGCTGCTCTTGTGTTCACTTTCCTCAATATTTATTTTCGGGGAAAAGTGGTATCTGCTTTTGCTCGTCACGACAGCACAAGCAACTGGTACCTGCTGCATGTGGACCAGAAAAGGCAAGGTCATCCGCATGGGGCAGTTGTTCGCTGTCTCTCCCTTGTGGATAACCTACAACTCTCTGCTCCCGGTGCCGAGTATCGGGGGGATCCTGACAGAAATCATAAACATCATGTCATGTCTGCTGGCGCTTTTCCGCTACAGAAAAACCGGATTCACCGAGCGCTGAGGGGGGCTGTTTCTTCAGATCCCGGCTTCCTTCCGTGCCTGAGCAAGATCGCTGAAAAAGCGTCCTGTGCCCGGGAACTGATATGAAGCGTAACATTCGGCAAAAGGCGCATGACAGCGGTATCCGTTGTAAGTGTCTTCTGTTCTTTCCCGCTGTGCGATTTCGTCGCCATTCTGGCACACATACAATTTGAGGAGTTCGCATTTGGTATTCATGATGCTTTCGTCAAAAGTGACATAGAAATCTTCCGGGAAGTTGCGGCACTGGCGATTTTGTCTGTAGAAATAGAGTTCAGCCGGGGACTTTGCCAGCGCAAGGGCTTTGAAAACTGCGGCGGCGCACATGACATGATCGGGGTGGTTGTCAACGGGCCAGTGGGTGATGACCGCTTCGGGAGGCGTTTCCCGAAACCACTGGGCAATAATGCGGCAGGTATCGATGCCTGCGGCACATGTTCCGTCGTTCCTTTCAGGAAGAAAGCGGGGCACCACGCCGACTCCGGCACAGACCTTTTCCTCTTCCAGAGTCCGGATCGCTGCACATTCATCAAAGGGGACTCCCTGTTCTTTAAGTCCCCCCTCCCCCCGGGTGTAGGTGCAGACATGCACCTGATAGCCGGGAAGTTCTTTAAGGATCAAAGCAAGCGCCAGCCCCGCATTGATATCATCGGGGTGAGCATTGAAAAACCACACATTCTTTTTCATGAGAAACTCCTTGAATTCTTTTGAAATTACCTCTTGATTGATAATATATCCCCTTGAAAAGTGCCAGTCAAGATACGGTTGCTGCAAATCTTAATAAAAAGCGGAAAATATTTTCCTGAAGCTGTCGCAAAAAACAGATTCAGGGTATATATTAAGATGACAGATGAACATGCAATAATAAGGAAAACACACAAAATGGCTTCGTTAAAAGAAAAATTTTCACCACGCAAAGACGGTGTGCTCAAAGGCAGGCGTCTTGAACTCTTTCACCATGACGCCTTGAAAGAGTGGGGCTCTGAAACAAATCAAACGGACTCCTTTGCAGTTCTGCATCCCTTGAAAAAGAAACGCAAACCGGGGCTTTATGTGGTGCTCCACTCTGCGGGGCACGATCTTTACTCCTGTATCGGCTGCACCCCTTTCAAGGGCAATCACGATATCTACCACACGCCGGAAGACCTTTTCGGACTCTATCTGGACTGCCGCGCCCATGAGGCACAGGATTTCTGGTGGGGCGGCATCAATGCCAAAGGCGAAGGTGCTCCGGAAAGAAAAAACTCTCTTCAAAGTGTGGAAAAACGAGTCTGCGCCACTGTTGAGTGGGTCATTGCCAATTACAATATCGATCCTCAGCGGGTCTATTTATGCGGCAACTCCATGGGGGGCAGCGGCGCTCTGGGTATCGGCATGTGCCGCGGAGACCTTTTTGCCGCTGTCAAAGTCAATGTCCCCGCCGGTGTGGAGCACATGCTGGACCGCTGTGTGCGCAGCAACGGAAACATTCCGGATCCCCCGGTCTGTATCAACTATTCGGCACAGGATGACATCTGGTCACAGGGTCATGAAAAGTTCTATAAAACCATGCGGGAGCAAAAGTTTGCCCTCTACGGTTACTGGGCTGATTTCGGACATGCCAACAACGATGCCGTCATGCTTGAAAAGAACGATCTGATCCACTCCTTTGACTGGCTTTCACTGGTGCGGGATCGGGCGTATCCGGTTTTTACCAACGGGGAGTGCGACACGCCCAACCCCTGGGAAAATGCTCCGGAAAAGGTTCCTGTTTCCGGGCAGGTCAACGCCTTCTTCCGCTGGAAGAACGGCAAGGATCTTCCTGACTCCTTTACCATGGATCTTTTCATTGTCCCTGAACTTTCCACAACTTTTACCATACCTGAACAGGCGAAAGTTGATGTTTCGTTCCGCCGCCTGCAGCAGTTCAAGGTTGCTCCCGGCGAAAAGATCTGTTACGCCTTCGGGAAGGATAAGGGGATCGTTGAAGCCGATGAAAAAGGGCTCATCACCTTGCAGCAAGTGCTTCTGACCCGGGAAAAGAAAACAGTAAGACTGACCCGTTTCAAAGGGTAAAAACACTTCCGGCGTCTTTCTTGACACAGAACAATATTTTTTTACAGAACTTTTTTTCATACTGCTATTGAAAAAGTTGTGGATCGGGTGTATTTTTTAAACAATCACTTATAATCACTTCTTATCATTAACACTATGAAAATCAGTTTAAAAAAGGAGTTCGTCGTCCAGAAGATCAAAGCCATGATCCGGAATGGCGAACTCGCCATAGGCACCAAATTGCCCCGGGGGACTGAGTTTGCCGCAGCTCTCGGGGTCTCACACATCACACTCCGTGCCGCCCTTGAAAAATTGGCAAAGGAGGGTTTTGTTTCCCTTGTTCACGGGAAAGGCACCTTCATTACAGGGGACGGCAGGACCGGCGCCGCCGGTAAGATCCTCATAGTCAGGGATGGGTTCCACTCTCTGCGCAACCTCAGCACCTATATTCTCCCCGGATTTGAAAAAAGGTGTTGCGAACTTCAACTTCTCACAGAGACCGTCAGCACAGATTTTCTGAAAAACTCTTCCCCCGCAGCCTTCCGTTCCATCATCAGGAAAAACGGATTTTCAGCCGTTCTGATTCCGGGCGGCGGTTTCACAGAGAATGATCCTCTGGCGGCATTGTTGAAAGTTTGCGGCGTTCCAGTCCTGATCGCCCACGGCACTGCCAATGATCCGGAGCGCACAGGCTTCCCCGTTATGCGGACCAATTACGCCGGAGCCTGGGACACGGGAGCCGGATTCCTGCGTTCCTGCGGGTTCAAAAGATGTGCTGTCTTTTCCAATGCCTCATTCAGGGTCAAATACTACAGTGACAAGGAATTTCTCAGCCGTTTTGAAGAGCTGAGTTTTGCCCCGGATCCCCGGTTGATCGTTTCCGCCATGCCTGATGATCTGGACTTTGAAAGCAAACTTGAAATGCTGCTCAAAGCAACTCCTGAAGCCATTTTCTGCGGCTCAGATTTTTTTGCCACCCGGGTCTGCCAATATCTTGCAGCCCATAAGATCCGGGTCCCGGAAGATATTGCTGTTCTGGGATTCGGGGGGTATCCCGGCGGAAATTTCTGTATCCCTGCTCTTTCAACGGTGGACTTCCAATACAACGCCATCGGCGAAAAAGCGGCGGAGCTTCTTTCTGATCCCCGACAGCTGAAAGTTGAAAACTTTGATATTTTCACCCCACATAAAATGTTGATCCGTGAATCTGCAGTTCCCAAAAAATAAAAGGATTTTCCCATGAAACAAAAACTTTTCCCCCTGATCGAACCATTGGTGAGTAAAACTTGTCAAACAGGTGTTTTGCCGTTGTATTACCTGAAAAAAGAGAACAAAAAAATGCCTTATTATGCTTGCGAAGCAAGCGCTTCATGCCCCAACGGGGCGCTTCATATTTTCCGCAGGAAAATGCTT
>JAZODE010000128.1:0-30362 GCA_045596885.1 Victivallaceae bacterium | reverse complement strand
TTTCAAAACTCCTCAAAATTGTCAAAGCGCCCTCGCTTCGATCTGATAAAGGGAGCGTTTTCGGCTGTTACCTTGCAGGTAGCAGCCTCAAACTACCCTTTACAGCTCTTTGCGAATGACATATTTGCCATTTTTTGAATGACTTTTGAAATTACCTCTCCAGATAAAGCAATCCTTCGGGGTTGCAGTTTCCGATACTCAAACGTGAAGGCCAAAGTTTCACAGGGGTCAGAGCCCCGGTGGGAGTGGAAACATTGAAACGCCACTGCATAGCGTCGCTGATACGGAAGGCATCAAATTTGTCAAGTTCAACGATCACCGTCACCTCCCCATTCTCATGAATGAACTTGACCCCGTTAAGAAAATCGGCATCGTGACCATGTTTTTCAGGTGACAGGATGGGAATTGTTATGACTTTGCAAAGCCTTCCCGGTTCAAGGTCGATGCGGATCTGTTCAGTGATGTTCCTGAAAGAAAAGATAAGGTTATTTTCTTCTTCGACCATCTTGAAATCGACTTTCCCCACTTTCTGCCACTCTTTGAAAGAAGAAAGTTTGACGGTCTTTTCCGCAACACCTTTGTAATCTTTGATAACTTGAGAATCCATCTGATAGTTTTCCAGATCGGCGGCGGCATCCCGGAGCAGTTCGGCGCGGGCGTAAAGTTTTTCGGGGAAGAAACAGTAGCTTTCGACCTCAGCGTGATACCCCAGACGGGAATCAAGTTTGCAAAGCTCTGCCATGCGCAAGGTCGCTTCGATCTCAGCGGCGATCAATTTTTTCATCGCCTCTTTGTTGTCGCTGCCGTTGAAGATCATATCGTCACGCAGATAATAGAACTCAAAAAGACGGCGGGTGGAACTGAACTGCAGTCCGATGGCTTCGGCAACGCGCAACTCTTTCTTACGCAATTCGTTGTCGGCACAGGGAGCCAGAAGTTCCATGCCCTCCTGCCAAAGTTCGTCCATTTTTTTAAGGAGCCCTCTGACCTCGGCGAAATTGAAAACATAGCACATGCACTCCCCGATGCGGTCCCCGGAGTTCTTGGGGAACGCCTGCGTGTAACTGGGAGCAACGGGCAGATCAGCGGGGTAGACATACCAGGGGTAGACGATGGAAAAATGCAAGGGCCCCGCCCATTTGAAAGAGATGCACTCAGGGAAGTTGCGGTAGGCAAGAGAGAAAGCCTTCCACGCCTGAGCCACTTTCATGGCGTGTTCGCCCCAGTCGGGCGCCGCCAGTTCAAGGAGAAACTCCTGATCTGTTTCGGGCATGGGCAAGAAGGAAAGTCTTCCTGCGGCACGGTTCATAATGCTGGGAACACTGCCGAAATACCAGCACTGCATGACCCCCTGACAGTTACCGGCAGCTTTGAGCCCCTGATAGCGTTCAAAGAGCACATCGGGTACGGGGAAATAGGGAACTGTGGCATCTTCATGGGAAACGCCGGTCTGCATTTTGGCTGCCATTTTTGTGGTCCTTGATGCAAGATCTTTCCAGAATCCGGAGGGACCCGCCCATGAAAGAGAGTAGTCCTGAACATACAGAGTTCTGCCGCACTGGTGGTTTTCGCCCCCTGTTTCGCAGTTGTAAAGAAGTGTGCAATCCTCCGGCCATACATCGGCAACGGCTCTGATCACATCATTTTCAGGCTCTCCCGGCATGTGGAACCCGGCATAGAACCAACCGAAAAACTCAGCTTGAGGAGAATATTTCTTCATAGCTTTGGAAAATGTTCTCGCCATTTCAGCGAAAAGCTCCGCACCGCTGTAAGGGGCACATCTGGGGCAGCAGCACTCACCCACATGAGGATAAAGTTTCCGTTCGGCACAGGGGTGTGAACTTTCAAGAGCCATGATGTTGATGATGCCGCCCAGTTCAGGCACCTTTGAGAAAATATACCCCACGGTCTCTGTGATATACTGCTTGCCTTCGGGAGAGGTGGTGCAGAAGTTGGTTACAGGAGTTCCGTTGATGTACGAGGTGCTTGCCATTTCCGGATGCCGTTCCATATCCTCTTTGGTATTGCTTTTCCAGGTACCGGCAAAACTTCTTGGTTCAGCCATGAAGATGTAGCATTTGATGCCGTACCTGGCACAGCGTTCAGCCACTTTTTTAAGTTTGCCGAGGATCTTGTCTGCCTCTTTTCCCCGTTCCGGGAAGAAGGAGCTGGGCATATCGTTAAGATAAAGGGTGATCCAGACACCGTTGAGTCTTTCGTGCATGATGCGGTCCAGATAGGCATCGGGATAGTAGTCCAAATCATCTGTCAGCTCATCCAGTTTCAAAGGGGGACGGGTATTAGGGGCAAAGAAACAGCGTGAAATACGGTGTTTCACCCACGCCTTGCGCCGGATGGTCCCGGAAAATTCTCTGCCTGCAAAGCGTTCCTCCAACTCGCACACGCCATAGCGGAATCCGCTGTCATCGGCAGCAGTAATGGTGATTTGCTCCTCATTCACCTCAAGGACGAACTCTTCCGCTTCAAGGGCTTCATCTTTGACGAGAGTCAAGGGAATGCCTTTTTCATCTGGGATAAAATGGCGCTCAAGGGTGATTTTCGCTGTTTCCGGCATAAGTTCAGGATTTGTAACACAAATCTTTTTGACAGCAGGAGATGCAAGTTCTGCATATTCCTTTATTTCTTCCACAAATTTCAGTTCTCCCCGGGGCGGCCAGGGGATATCGTCAAATTTTTTGAACAGTTCATGATCCATTTTTTATTATCCTTGAATTTTGAGGTAATTTCAAAAGTCATTCAAAAAATGACAAAGATGCCATTCGCAAAGAGCTGTAAAGGGTAGTTTGAGGTTGCTACCTGCAAGGTAACAGGCGCTTGTCCCGCCGTAGCTTTATGCGAAGGGGGAAAAACGCTCCCTTTATCAGATCGAAGCGAGGGCGCTTTGACAATTTTGAGGAGTTTTGAAATTGGCTCTTTTCTCCCTGATTTTTTCAAATGCTTCACACAACTTGCCAAAGATCATCTTCTGACCTTCTGTGTTGGGGTGCATTCCATCAGGAAAGAGATTTACAAACTTTTCATCATCATTTGCAGTCACCTGCCGGAAGAAGGCGTTGATATCCACAGTTTCAATGCCCTCTTCTGCCATAAGTCTGCAGGCGGCAGCGATAAATTGGTCCAGCATGAAGTTGAAACCCTTTGATGTGTAGGGTTCACCGCCGTAATAGGGCTTCAACCCTTCGACCAGCAGCATGGGGGGCGGGGTAAAAAAGATCATTTCAGCACCGATAGAGCGCATTTCATTGATAAAAAAGCGCAGATTCCCCAAATATTCTTCAATGGTCAGCCGGGGAAGAGTTTTCTGTTTCCAGACATCTATCGCCGCGTCATTGCATCCGAAAGAAAAAATCAGCAAGTCCGGTTTTTCATCCATGACATCCTTCTGGAAACGCTCCCGTGCCAGATTGGTATCGTTGCCGCCGACGCCTTTGTTGACGATTTCAAATTCCGGAAATTTTTCTGCAAAAAACTCCGATGCCACCTTGTTGTTTTTACGGAGCGCCGTAATGGAATCTCCGAAAAAAATAATCTTTGCCATACACAAAAGATCCCTTATTTTTTGACCTCAGCAAACTTGATGTTGTCGATCCACACTTTGCCTTTGGCATTGCGGACCCCGAAACGGATACAGCGGCTGCGTCCTTTGATGACTCTGCCTCCGTCTTTGCCCGTGGTCCAGAAAAATCCCTGCCGCGTCCAGGGCATGGTGCCGGTGTAGGCGACCTTGGGAAAGAAATTGTTGCTGTTATCCCCCAGAAGGATCTGAAAACCGCCGTTGGCGGCTGTGGGTTGGAGATTTTCCATCTTGAGATAGAAGCTCACGGCATAGGTGGTATTGGCTTTGAGGGGGAGCCCCTGAAAGATCCATTTGAACTTTCCGTCAGTAACATCCAGACAGGCACTGCGTCCCCCGGTAATGAAACACTTTTCATCGAACTTAGGTCCATCCTCTTTGTGGGAGTTGACCGACCAGTACCCCCTGTAAGGTTTGGTAAAATCGCCGTTTTTGATCATATTTCCATCATTGACCTTCTCAAAGACAAGGCGTCCGTAATTTTCCACCTCATGATAGCCGATGTGGTTGGGGGACCAGCTGTAATAACGGCTCAGGACTTTGCTCTTTTTAAGTGAACGGTGACGGCAGAAATTCGCCTTGAAGTTTTTGGCGTCAAAGCCTTTCAGTTCTTTGACAGGAAGTGCCGCCTCAATGATGTAACGGTCCTTGAGAGCTGCTGCTGCCGTCTTGATGCCGGAGCGCCAGTTGATGTTAATCTGAGAGGATTTGCCGCTTCGCACATTGTAAAGATCTGAAAGAACGCCTTTGGAGTTGATGATGAACTGATAGTAATCTTTGCCGTTTCCGGAAGGATTGAGGAAAAATTCAACCACAGAATCCATCCAGAGATCCTTATGATCATGAGTCAGCCGCTCGGTCAGGATCTCATTCATGCGGGGCTCCATGCACTCAAATGCAAAGTAAAGATGTTCTTTGTCCCGGCGCACTTTGACTGCGGTCTTGACCTCAGTGATATCCCCTGTTACAGGGAGCAGGAAAGTGGGCTCACACTTTTTCCATCCGGAGTCATCAAGTTTGCCGTCAACGGTGATTTTTTCGTTGGCGCCCAAAGTTTTTACATGATAGCTCCAATCGGCAAGAGCCTCTTTTTCCCTGAAATATTTGGCAGAAGCCTCTTCCAGAGAGCCGAGGAGCTGTTTGCGGATGAATTTCACTCTTTCAAGATACTCCCCTTTGACCTTTTTCTGAGCCTGATCAAAGAGAGAATTGAACTCTTTCAATTTGGCGGGAGAGTAGATCTTTTCCCAGATCTCATGAACAGCGGGAGGTGAAACGATGGGACCGAGACGGGTCTCCACGATCTTGCCCAGAAGTTTGTTCATCCAGATATTTTCCAGTTCGTTGTAGAATTTGTTCATCTCAGGCGCCCCATTGCCGAACATGGCTTTGTGGTGCTCATCCACAAGAGTGTCGATATCAACACTGTTGTTCCAGGCGTGTTTGAAGAAAATATAGGTATTCAGGTAGTTGAAGATCCATTTATCGGATTCACACTCGTAGAAGGCGCCGAAAGTATAAGGACCGAGACGCTTGTAATATTTGCCTACGGTTCGGGGAGCCATCTGAGGTATCCCCGGGTTGGCATTGCTGCCCAGCTTGTGCGGATAGTTCCAGAGCCACACTTTGCGGTTCAGTTTCCGGGTCCATGCCAGTACCCGTTCGTCCCCCATTTTCCGCATGGGAGCATTTCTTTCAGCCCAGGGGCCGGTGGTTGCCACCATGATCTCCATACTTTCAGGAACAACCTGCTTCGGGGGCTCTGTGTAGCGGGCGTAAGCCATGGCAGTGATCTTGCCTTTGACGCCGGAATTCAGGATGCGGCGCGCCACATCAAGGATCATATCCCACACATATTCGTTTTCGCCATGCTTTGCCATGTAGACTTTGCACTTGTCACAGAGGCAGCGGCGGTGATGGTCGCCGGGCATAATGCTGAAAAATCCGGGCTGTCCTACAACGGGATCCCAGCCGAAACCGGGTTTGGGATGACGGTCAGATCCCCGGAGTATGCCCCGTTTTGAAGGGGGTTCACCTTTGAAAAATGAAAGCGCATCAAGATAGATCTCATTGCGGTATCCTTCTGAAAGATAACATCCGCTGCCCACTGACCAGTGGTCGGCAGGGTAAATTTTCCCGTTGGGATCTTTGGCAAAATATTCGGGGTGGGTCTTGGCGAAACGGCGGAAATATCCGCTGTGTTCCAAACTGTGGCAGCAGGGGATGTAAAAGGTCTGGCAGCGGCGGCGGTAGCCTTGCAGCACAACGCCCCCTGCAGCAGTCTCCTTATCATACCAGGCACTTCCGGCATCGTAGGCACGGCGCTGGAAATGGTCCGGACGGTCATAGATATCTATTGTGCCCACACTGATTTTATCTTTCCGGGGGACAACTTCGCCGTACTTGCCGGGGAAGTAGAATCTGACTCCGGCAAAGCGCTCCAGAAAATCATAAGCGCCGAAAAGGGTCGCGTGTTCAAAGTAGTGCCCTCTCAGTTGTGCGGGGTTCTCTCTGGAACTGTCTCTTCCGGCAATGGCGATCATGTTTTTGCCTGACTTGATGGCAAATCCGTCCCGGTCAAACTTCCGGGTATCGATCCCCAGTTTTTGAGAATAAATATTTTCACCGACAACAATGGCGACACCTTTCTTCAAAGGAGCGGGCACAATGGCAATTTTCGTATTAAAAACTTTTCCCAGAAATTTGGCAAGCTCAGAAGCGGCAAACTTTGCCGTTGGTTTTGATTTGGGGGGCAAAACGATGTGGGTATATTTATCCAGCACCATGACATTTTTTTTGCTCACACTGATCTTCCGGGGGAGCTTCGGATCCTGATCGGAGCGCAAAGGAGCTCCCGGCAGCAGAGCGGCACTTGCAAATACAACAAGTAAAACAAATTTTTTCAACACTTTTTTTATTCCTTCGATCAGATCACTTGAGGTGTATGATAAAATGGTCGGCAGCGTTTATCTTGTGGATTTTCATGCTTCGGAGACTTTCAATAGTAAAGTTCAAATTCCTTTTCGTAACCGGGAGAAGGGATCATCCGGTAAAAGCAGCCGAGATAGCTTTTGACAGGTCCCAGGGACCAATCTCCGGGATACTTGCTTTTTGTGCGCATTTCCACATGGCCATCAGCGTAAATTGAGGATGCCTTGGGATTACCGCCGCCACCATGACGGAAACCAATGGCATCGTCCATGGAGTTTTCATAGAAATTGATATTGTATGTCCTGGCTGTAGAGGTGGTCTTTGCACTGTCAGCTTCAATGTAGGAACAGAATCTGGAAGGACGCCTGATTTGGCTGTCATTATACAACGAACTGTAGACATGATGGTATCTGCCCAGCGTCGAGATCCCCATATACTCTGTTGCAGTACCAGTGGGGGCATTTCTGAGCTTGGGACAGGCAAAAGGACAACGGGTAACCTGTTTCGTCGTGGCATTTCTGTACAGTCCCAGGATAATACCTCCGTGCGTAACTCCCAGATAACCGGCATAGGCGCCTGCACTGCCAGGGGTGACATGGCCGCGCCAGGGAACTGCTTTGAACCATGCGGCGGAACTTTTTGACCAGGTGCCTCCATTCCAATACGGCGCATAGAAACCTTTGTTGTCTGATCTGTACTCAAGGGTCGCTCCTGCAAAAGCCTTCATATTGCTGATACACCTGGTCTCAGCAGCACGGTTCCGTGCCTGCTGCAACGCAGGCAGCAACATGGCTGCCAATATGGCGATAATGGCAACGACAACGAGAAGCTCTATTAAGGTGAAGCTGAACAGCTTCACCTGCCCATGGGCAGGTATTTCACGATCACAGCAGAGATGTGACCTTTTCACGAGAAGTTCGATCAAAGTAAAATCTTTGTTTCTACGGAAGCGTGCAGACTTCATAATACATTCCTTTCTTTATTTCCTGCGAATATATCCGTTTTGTCAGTTCAAAGACTCTTTTACAACACGCAAAGCATTTCCTCCGATGATTTTCTGTATTTCGGCATCAGAAAATCCGCGCTGAACCAATCCCACAGTAAAACAGGGCCAGTTGAGCCACATCAGAGAATTGAACTGTTCTTCTGTGACCTTGGAGCCGCCGTCACCCGGATCGGGCCAGTAGCTTTCCCATATACGCCTTGAGGGTGCCGGAGTTCCGGAAAACTCGCGGGGCGCAAGAGTTGTGCTCCGGTCGGTGCCGATGGCAACATGATCCACGCCGAATTTCCTTGCCGCATATTCGATGTGATCCAGAAAAGCGCAAATATTGGAACTGCCTCCCAGAAAACGGGGAATAGCACAAATGCCCACATAACCGCCTGATTTTTTGATGGCTTCAATGACCTCGTCGGATTTGGCTCTGAAATGGGTCGATAACTTTCCTGCAACAGTATGACTTGCCACAACGGGGCGTTTTGAATAAAGGGCTGCTTCAAGACTGGTGCGCTGTCCGCTGTGCGCCACATCAGGGATGATCCCAACCCGGTTCATTTCTGCAATGACCATGCGTCCGAAATCACTGAGTCCACCATCAGCTTTTTCGGCACATCCGTCACCGATGAGGTTGCGCCGGTTGTAGGTCAAGTGCATCATGCGGATCCCCAGACGGAAGAACACAGCAATATGCTCCAGCGCCTCTTCGGCTGAAACAAGTTTTGAAGACAGCGGCACTCCGTTGGTGGTCAGATAGAGAGCCTTATGTCCCCGCTGCCGGATTCCTTCAAGTTTTTCCGGGAAAACGGCTCTTTCAAAAAGATCCTCTTCCCGGTCGGTCAGCAATGTAAAACAGCTCAGACGCTTGAGCATTTTTTCCACATCGTTGCCTTCGACACCTGCATTCTGAAAAATACAATCCACCCCTGAGTACTCAAAAGCCTCCCGGAGCATTTCTTTCATAGCAGGATTTTGGAAAAATGCCAGATTGCTGGCAAACTCCTCACTGGCAGCACTTCTTTCGTCCCGGGAACCGTTTTCGGCGATGATCTGTTCAAGCCGTTCCGCTTTTCCTCCCCCACCCGGCATGAAGCCGTAAGCGTCAAAGACGAAAGAATTATGGTGAAGTTCCAGACCGTGTTCAAGCTCTTTCTGAGTCGGCTGGAGCATCTTCAATGCCAGCGCTCTACCTTCTTCCCATGCTGTATACATATTTTTATATCTCTTTTTTGTCAAGGGAAAGTAAATCCATCCGGCAGCTGCAGATCGTAGCAGTTCCAGGGCATACGGCGTCCGAATTCCGAACACGCTTCTGTAATGGTGGGAGCTGTAACAGCTTCCCCCGTCTCAACAAGGGGCGGTCCGTGATTTTCAGAGTCTTTCAACACCAGTTTGACCGGTCCGGGGACTTTGAAGGGAGCAATATCATCTCTCAAAAGAGCCTCTTTCACGCCGCTGCGGATCAATTCACACGCTCTTGACGGCATGATGGAACACGCCATAAAAGGCGAAAGCGCCTTCTTCGTCTCAACGGTCATGATATTGGGGATCTTTTCTTTGAACTCGGCAGTGATCTTGTCATCACCGGAGGCAAAAACAGCAGGGATCCCCAAATCTCCGGCAAAAGCTGCCGCCATGGTGCCTTCACTCATATACATTTCGCCGTCATTGATAACATAAAGACTGTGCGGTGTGATGGAACAGGGGGTTCCCCCCATGGCGTGCATACCGATAAGCACCATCTTGTCGCACTCTTCAAGAAAATTCAGCCATTTCGGACCGGAACTGCCTCTGCCATGAATGATCCGGCAACGGGGATCCAATTCCTCAAAAAGAATGTTGTAACCGTTGCCGTGATTGTCGTTGATGATCACATCTTCGGCTCCGGCATCGAATGCCCCCAGAACGGCGGCGTTGATCTCATTGGTCAGCAGCCGTCGCATACGCTGGCGGTGGTTGAAGTTTTCCATAGAAACATCTTTGCGTTTTTCAAAAAAGCAAAAACCGGCAATGCCTTCAATATCGCTTTGAATATAAACTTTCATGAATCATTTTTTTCCGAATTGAATGATTTCCACATCATCAAGAGAAAGTGTTTCTCCTTTTTTCTGGTCACGGCATCCGAAAAGCAGCGAACAGTTGGCAGCTTTGGGAGGAACGGTAAAGGAGAAAGAGATCTTCTCAAACTTTCCGCCCCCCGCAGTTTCGGGAGAGCGAATGAATGAACTCTTGTGGAGCCATTTTTTATCTTTCCCCTTGAAATTGGCAGAAATCTGTCCTTTTTTTCCTTTGAACCATGCTGTCACCCGGTAACGCTCACCGGGGCGAACAGGGATCACATAGTTGACGGTCGCCGCCTGACATCCTTCAAAAAGCACCCCTTTTTTGCCGCTGCGGGCAGAAGAAGAAGAAACGGAAATGCGTCCGGGCGTATAAACACCTTTCCAGCTGCTCCAATGCAGAGCGTCGATCTTTTCCCAATCGGCTCCGGAAGGAGCTTTTCCTTTGCCCTTCATCTCAAATCCGGGGTTGCGGCAGAGATTGACATGCTTCACACCGGGAAGGTCAAACAGGGCAAGTTCCGGCGTTTTTTTGAGCAGGGGAGCAATACGCCCGGCAGAAAGTTTTCTGAAAAGGGCATCCACAGCTTCAGCCTCCTGAGCAGGCAGCCAGAGCATAGGATTTTCAGGATTAAGTTTCCGTGCTGCTTCGATCCTTGAGGCGACCTTTTCAGGAGTGATCCCCTCTTTCATGCCCACAAAGCAATAATAAGCAGCTCTGGGGAAAAGGCGTTTTTTCAAGGCAGCGATCCTCCCTTTGACCTCAACATCTTTTCCGGCAAGCCGTTCCGCTTCACGGACACAATCAACAAGGCTCCTCATCTCTTCTGCGGTGTAGAGGAAAAATCCCTGATTGTCATAATCACAGCGGAAGTCATAGATATTTTTCTGTTTCATCCAGGCTTTTTCAAGGATTTTGTAATACCGCTCCATAGGTGCGGCGGCAGCGCCGTAGAAGCGGGAACAGAACTCTTTCAGCAGCATTCCGGGATCACGGTCAGGATCCCAGACGAGTTTGGCTATGATCCAGCTGCGGGGCCCGTCGATTTCGTAACTGCCGTTGAGCTTGGGCAATGCGGGGTGGAGTTCACCGCAGATGCCAACCACCTTGTTTTTCTTCAGGAAACGCAGATAACGGGCAAAGACAGAAGCGTAAAGTTTCGGATTTTCCCTGCCGTGAAGGTGAAAATAGGCGTAAAGGGCAGTTGCCTTCTTTGCCCACTCTTGTACACTGCGTTCAGGATGTGTCATGCTGGGGATCACCAGACAGGGGATCACATTGGAACGCAAAGAGATTTTCGCAGGGGGATCCTGAGTTCCGTCGCCGTAGGCAAGGGAGGCGATGAATTTATGAGGATACTCTCTGGCGATCCCGGCAGCCACCTGATTGGCAAAGGTAAAATATCTGTCGGTCACACCGGGGACACCGGGGACATCAAGGGCACGGCACTTGGGACATTCACAAAAGTGCCCGCCGTCACTCTGCGCCACACTGAAACTTTCCCGCTCCGGAAAGCGCTTGAAATAACGTTTTGCTCCGGCAATAAAAAGCCGGATGACATGGGGATTTGAAGTACATGCCTGGCGTTTCATTTTCACAGGCTTGCGCCGCTCTCCGTTGAGCATGTTGAAATACTCAGGATGTTTTTCCCACAATTTGGGCGGCATGGTCTTATTGATGTTGTGGCTGTATTGGGCTCTTTCATCAGATGTGTTTCTGATGGCGAAACGGAAAAAATGCGCCATGGAAACATCCACTCCCAGCTGACGGACCCGGAAGGCGGGCTCTTCACGCAAAGGAGCAACAGAAGCCTTGAACTCTTTTTTCCGGGGCATCACCGTGCCGTATTTCCCGGGCCACACCCACATAACCCCTGCATATCGCTCCAGAAACTCCATGACGCCGAAAAGTGTTCCCAAAGCTCCGCCGCCGGTGATGACCAGATTTTCTTTATCCATGTCACGGATGATAAACCCATCACGGTCGATGGTCCCTGCGGCAGCAAGAAGCTTTTTCCCTGCCGGGACAGCTCCCAGATGGATGTTGATCTTTCCTTTGACGGGGACAGTTGAGAGTTTGATCTCCACATTGCCCATCTGACGGAAACTTTTCTGCAGCAGCAGCGCTGCCTCCTTTTCTGCGGGCTCTGCTTTGGCAGGTACTACGATGCAGCAGTTTGCGGAGCCATTTTTCCAGAAGGTGTATTCAACAGCACTTAAAAAGCCTGACATCAGGAAAAAAAACAATACGATACAATTTTTCACAGAAACAAACTCCTTACTGATTTCTCTTCCATCTGGAAAGGTTGTTGGTTTTTCTGCCGATCATGCCGGGCTGGTAAGCATTTTCCGCCGTATTGCAGCGCAAAGCTGTCACATGACCGTCGCACCAGAGAATATTGGCGCTGCCGGAGTGCCAGGGGTAAATAAGTCCGAATGAGGTCCCCACAGTGTAGGAGTCATTCAGGGATCGTGCTGAGTAATCAGCCGTACCGCCCAGGATACGGTTGTCCGCCATGGCAAGAGTATTGCCGGGTTTCCTCAGTTGGGTGAATCGGGCGGAGACATCACTGGAGCCTCCATAGCGGACAGAACTGCCCAGGTGAAAATAGTTGTAGCCGTAATGGATCATTTCAGGCCACTCTTCATTCATCACAGGCGCTTTGCCGTCATTGCCGGGACAACGCAACCCGGTAAGAGAGATCAATCCCTGTTTGATCATATATCCATCCCACCCGTAGGAGGGACTTGAAGCACTCCCTGAAGCAGCGTTATCGTTGCCGAAATAGTACTCGTTATTATTGTCAAGATAGCTTTGCACTGCCAAACCCAACTGTTTCATATTGTTGATGCAAGCTGCCGCCCTGCCCCGATTCCGTGCCTGCTGCAAGGCAGGCAGAAGCATGGCAGCAAGGATAGCGATAATGGCAATTACAACAAGCAGTTCGATCAATGTGAAACTGCACAACATATTCTCTCTTCTCATTCACCCTCCTCAGAACTCTCTGCGTAGATATCCAGCCCAATCCTCAGAATCATATCAAACACCATTGTAAAAAGCTTTTATTACTATAGCATATTCCAGATGCTTTTTCAAGTTTTCATAAAAAAAAGAAAAAATTTTTTCTGTTTGCTTGCAGTAATCGGATTAAGGGATTATATTATTATTGTTCCCGAAACAAAAAACAATTTAAGGAGTATGTAAGAAAATGAAAAAGTCTCTTCTCGCCCTTGCCGCCGCCGGGCTTCTGCTCGCCGGATGCACCTCTATCGAATCCACCCAGAATTTCAACGGGATCGCCTGCGGAACCCCTACTGAAAAGGGAACCTGCCAGATCCTGATCCAGATTCCCGGTTACTATTTCCTGGGGCTGCCCATCATTACCGGAGACTTGGCTGATGGTCAATTCACATTTTTCACCTACACTCAGACCACAGAAAATGCCATCTGGCTGCTTACCAGAGAAGCCAAAAGTAAAGGGGCTACCCGGATCATCAATCAGAATCTTGTCATGCAGGAGTGCTTTGTTCCCTTCCCCTTCGTCTCCAAGAAAATCCTGAATGTTTCTGCCACAGGAGTCCGTTCACGCTCTGCGGCGCTCCGTAACGCCAGGATCTCCTACGACAGAGAACCTTGATCTCCTCCAGTTGGTAAAGGAAATTGAACCATGGGAAAAATCAAAAGTTTCGTTCTTGACACCAATGTGCTGCTGCACAGCGGATTGAGTATTGAGTCCTTTCAGGATAACAATGTGATAATTCCCATGGCAGTCCTTGAAGAACTGGATAAATTCAAAAAAAACAACGACGAACTGGGCAGAAATGCCCGCATGGTGATCCGGAAACTGGATCGTCTGCGTCAGTCAGAAGCAGAACCGGGAAAGCTGCGGGAGGGGATCCCCCTTTCCCGGATTTCAAAAATTGCCACCGGTAAACTCTATGTCTTGAGTTCCTCCATTGAGCCGGGCTCACCGGAGGCAAGAACGGTCGATGCCCTTTTCAGCACAGGAGACATGCCTTCACATGTTCCGGACAACCGGATCCTGCGTGTGGCTTATGAGCGTCATCTGCAGCATGAAAATCAAGTCATCATGATCAGCAAAGATATCAATGTCCGCCTCAAGGCAGATGCGCTGGGTATCAAAACCATGGACTTTGACAGCAATCATGTAAGTTCTGACAAATTTTACACTGGCGTCGTCAAACGCAGTGTTACACAGGAAACCTTGAATTCCTTCTTTCAGGAAAGAGTCATGGCAGAGCACCAGCTCCCTGTCAACTGTTTCGCCGTTCTGGAGTGCGAAGAGAACAATCAGCGCTGTGCTGTCGCCCGTGCTGACAGTGCGGGGAAACTCAATTTGCTCGATTATTCCCTGACTGACCGGGTGTGGAATATCGCCCCAAAGAACAGAGAACAGCGCATGGCGCTTGACCTGCTTCTTGATCCGGCGATCCGTCTGGTCACTCTTGTGGGCGGCGCCGGAACCGGAAAAACACTGCTGGCACTGGCAGCAGCTCTTCAACTGACATTGCAGCAGGAGCAGTTTGACCGCATACTGGTTTCCCGTCCCATCATCCCTCTGGGCAAAGACATCGGTTTTCTTCCCGGATCAAAGGATGCCAAACTCGGCAGCTGGATGCAGCCCATCTTTGACAATCTGCAGTTCCTCTTGGGGGAAACAAACCCGCTTCAGGAAAAATCTCCCTCAAAAAAACAGGGGAAGATGACCGTAGAATCTCTGCTCAATACCCACAAGATAGATCTTGAAGCCCTCACCTACATCCGCGGCCGCAGCATTGCAAGGCAGTATGTCATTGTGGATGAAGCTCAGAATTTGACTCCACACGAAGTAAAAACCATCATCAGCCGCTGCGGTAATGATACAAAAATGATCCTCACCGGCGATCCGGGACAGATCGATAACCCTTATCTGGATAAATCCAGCAATGGTCTTTCATACGCCGTGGAAAAATTGAAAGGTCAAGCCCTCTGCGGTCACATCACCCTGAGCCGCAGCGAACGCAGCGACCTTGCCGCCATCGCCGCAAAGTTACTTTAACATGGCAAGGGCGCAGCGGATCCCGTCTGCAGCGCCTGAAAGGATACCCCCAGCGGCGCCAACGCCCTCCCCTGCGGGAAAAAGTCCCGGCAAAGAGGATTCGCAATTTTCGTTCCGCTCCAGACGGACCGGGGAGGAAACACAGCTTTCCACGCCGATGAATTTTCCGTCACGGATAAAATTGGGGCACTTACGGTCAAAAAATTTCAGCGCCGCCCGCAGAGCACTTTGAAGCTCAGTTATGAGCAAATGATCTATCCTCCCGGGGACGATCCCTGTTTCACAGGAGCTGCGGTTGTTTTTCAATCCTGTTTTTCCGGCAAGAAAGGCTGCGGCATCCTGAGCGATCATGGTATAATCACCGCCCCCCGCATCAAAAAGAGATGTCTCAATTCTTTCGATCAGTCCGTATGCCTCATGGGGGCTTTTGAAATAATCTGCGCCCAAAGTGGCGATCAGGCAGCTGTTGGCAAACTCCCCGTCACGGGCGTAATTGCTCATGCCGTTGGAAATGGAGTGTTTTTCCCATGCCGTGGCATTGACAACACTCCCCCCCGGGCACATGCAGAATGAACTGACATTCCAAGCGTCTCCGGGGCGGGAGACAAGGTGGTATTCAGCCGCCCCCAGAGCCGCCGGACGGTTTGATGTGTGATACTGGCAGCGGTCTATAAGGCTCTGAGGATGTTCAATGCGGCATCCCATCTGAAAGGGTTTCAATGAAAAATTCACCTTGCTGAGAAGTTTGCGCACCAACTCCCTTCCTCCCAGTCCGGGTGCCAGCAGTACCGCCGGAGCAGAGATCATCTCTTCACCGCACCGGACTCCGCTGCATCGCCCATTGGAAACGGCGATATCAGTCACCTCCCGTCCGAAAAGGAACTTCCCCCCCAGAGATTCGATCTTGCGCCGCAGATTCACAGAGACCAGAGGGAGCTTATCCGACCCTACATGTGGACGGCTCAAGTAGGCGATTTCAGGTGGGGCTCCCGCTTTGATCATCTCCTGAAGAATAAAGCGGCGGTTCACATCCTTGGTCCCGGTATAGAGTTTGCCGTCAGAAAAAGCTCCGGCGCCCCCCTCCCCTATGAGGAGATTGTTTTCGGTGTCAAGATCCCGGGTTTGAAGAAACTTTTCCCACTCCGCTCTGCGGTGGTCAACAGGATATCCCCGGTCTATGATCACAGGCGCGGCGCCTGCCATCGCCAGTGCAAGAGCGCCGAAAATTCCGGCAGGACCGGTACCGACAACGATGGGATTCCTGAGTGAGGAACTCTCAGGCAGAGGAAGCTCTGCCTTGCTCAGACCAGAAAGCTGTTCAGCAGAAAGCTCCGGCAGCGCCAGTTTTTTTCCGGAAGAAACTGCCAGACGGTAGACAAAAACAGCTTCGCTGCGCCGTGAGTCAATACTTTTCCCGAGGATCGTATAATCGACATCCTCCGGAGATACGCCAAGTTTCCCTGCGATCACGGAGTGCAGTTTTGAATCGATATTGCGGGGAACCTTCCGGACTCCCACTGTCAGTTTTTCAAATAGATAATCTGCCACACCATACCTCTGTATTGCTGGTTGAATTGTTCTTTTCTTAAAATATCACCTCTTTGGCTCTTTTCCAAATTGGAATTTTGAAAAAAACAGGTTATATTATGTTTTTGGAAAGGGGGAAGACACTAAAATGATCAATAACAGACAAGATCCTGACGCCATGCTTCTGGGTATGGGATTGGATAATGAAGACGGTCACAAACGCATGACCAAAGGTGATAATTTCTGTCTGGTCGGCGGTTCAGAGGAAACCCATGAACGCATGACTGAAACGGCGATCAAATTCAACGAGAAACTGGCGCGGAAAGGCAAGAATCTCAAGGAACTTTCTCCTGAAGAGTTCCGGGATATGATGCGCGAGGCATCAGAACGATGACAGCAGCAGAACTCCGCAAAGCAGGTGTTGAGATCCTGAGGGATGCCGGTTTTGACTCTCCTCTTCATGAATGTGATTACATCTTAAGCGGAGCGTTGAAATTGCCTTTGCTGGAGCTGCAGCTTGATCCCGACCGTAAAATCGATCCTTGCCAAAGGGATGCTCTTCTTGAAATGTTCCGCCGCCGGGCACTCCATGAACCTGCTCAGTATATTCTGGGGCGTGCCCCATTCAGGGAGTTGGAGCTCCAGGTGACTCCGGCGGTCCTGATTCCCCGTCCGGAAACCGAGGAGCTGGTAACACTTGCTTTGGAGCGTGCGCCGCAAGGGGCAAAGATCCTTGACATGGGCACAGGTTCCGGCGCCATTCCGATCGCTCTGAAAACCGAAAGAGCCGACTTGCAGATCACTGCAGTTGATTTGAGTTCCGAAGCTTTGGCAGTCGCCCGTGCCAATGCGGCTTCTTATAAGGCGGAAATCGAATTTCTTTCTTCTGATTTATGGCAAAACCTGCAGGGCAGGATCTTTGATCTGGTCACAGCCAATCTGCCTTATGTTTCAGAAGATGAGTATAAACAATGCAGTTCAGAGATCTTTTTTGAACCGGTCATGGCACTGACTGCACCCCATGACGGGCTGGAGCTTATGGAAAAAATGATCCGGGAACTCCACGCCCATCTTTCCCCGGGGGGCTGGGCGATCTTTGAGCTTTCCCCCTGGCAGAATCCGCTGATATGCGCTCTGGGCACATCTTTGAACTTCAAAGCCGGATCTGTCAATGATCTGGAAGGTAAAGCCCGCTTTGTCATACTGCAAAAGGAAAGCGCTCTTTCATGTTCATAAACACAGCCGGACGCAAAGCTCATCTCAAACTGGGAAGATTCGGTGAAGACACCGCAGTGAAACTTCTGAAAATCAAAGGATACCGGATCCTTGCCAGAAATTTCCGACTGAAAAGCGGAGAACTGGATATCGTCGCCCTTGACGGTCTCACCATTGTATTTGTTGAAGTGAAAACACTGCGCCGCCTTCCGGGATTTACTCCCGGGGGCAATCTTTCAACAAAGCAGATGAAGCGCAATTATGCAACAGGAAAATACTATCTGGCTCTCTTTGGTATCAAGGAGATCCGTCACCGCTACGATCTGATCGAAATCACCGTATCCCGTCAGGAGCCGCGAAAGCTGCTCAATGTTGTACACACTCTTGATTTGTTTCATACCGCATGAAAGAACTGTTGCGCCGTTTTGCCGCCTGGTGCGGATTTTTCCGCTGCCCCCTTTGTGAAGAAAGGGGAGGCAACGGACGCAATGAAATCTGCCCGGAGTGCCGGGAACAGCTGGAGCTGCTTCCCTTCAAAGGACACTGCCGGGGATGCGGCGGCAGAAATGATTCAGCGTTAGCGGTTTGTTCCGGGTGTATGGCTTTTCCGACGCGGCCCTACAGTGATGCGCTGGCGGTCATGGAGTATTCAGGCGCCGGCAGGACACTGATCCGCCAGATGAAATTCGGCAACCGTCCGGAGCTGGCGCGTCCCCTTGCCATACTGGCGGCAGAGAAGCTCCGGGAAAGCGGCATGGAGTTTGATATGATCGTCCCAGTCCCCATCCACTGGCGGAGATTTCTGGAACGCTCTTACAACCAGACTGAACTGCTGGGTTCTCTTATAGCTTCTGAAACCGGAAAACCGATGGTCAAAGCGTTGAAAAAGATCCGTTCCACGCCTCATCAATCCCGGTTGAAAAAGAGTAAACGGCAAAAGTTCCTGAAAAACAGCTTTGCCGTCCGGGATCCCGGTGTCATAGCAGGAAAACAAATCCTTTTGCTGGATGATGTTTTCACCACCGGTGCCACGGTAAGCACAGCAGCAAAGGAACTGCTCAAAAACGGTGCCGGATCCGTCAAAGTCCTCTGCTGCGCCCGGACTCCTCTCAAGATCCGTATGCGCCCCCAATAAAAAAGCACACCGGAAAAAATCCGATGTGCCTTGAAGGTCTGGAATCTTTTTCAGAACTTTACTTTTGCCACCCATTCATTGGCGATCAAATGGTGCCCGGCAAGAGAGGGGTGCACACCATCTGCAGACCAGAATTCAGAGGGCTTGATTTTGCAAGCTTCGTCAAAAATCCGCTGCAGATCAATAAAGACTGCGTCGAACTCTCCGGCGATCAGCCGCAGTTCCTCCTGGCGTTTTTTCAGCACAACTTTCCACTGATGATGTTCCTCATTCCGGGGAAGCAGAAAAGGCTCAAGGAGGACAAAACGGATATTGGGATTCATCTTGCGGCACCATCCGAGAAGCGCCCGGTAAACGGTTCCGTATGAAAGGGGATCTTCGCCGTAAGCTGCGGTGCGGCTTTCGAGAGAAGAATCATTGACACCGATGAGCACACTGAGCATATCGGGATTCAGGTCAAGAGTATTTCTTCTCCAGCGGGCGTAAAGATCGTAGATATTGTTGCCGCTGATACCCATATTGAAGTTTTCAAACTCCATTTCAGGATGGGCAAGCTGAAGCTGCCCTGTTACGATCCCCGGATATCCGGGGCCCAGTCCGTGGTGGGGAAAGCCAGCCCTTGCCTCCTGCAGTCTGCCGCAGTCGGTAATGGAATCACCTTGAAAAAGGATCTTGTAATTTGCCATTTTTATTTGAACTCCATTTTTATTTGTTGGCGCACTTTTACCAGATCAAGGCGTATTTTCTTGATGGCATCCTGATACAACGACACATAGTTGTGAACTTTTTCCGCTTCATTGCTGGCAAATCCTTTGTAACGGGTTTTGGAACGGGAATTCCCAAATCTGGAATTGGACTTGCTGAAAGACTCCAGATTAGCAGCGGTCCGGTCAGCCAGCCAGCGTTCATATTCAACGATATCAACATTGCTCAAGGTCGGGAACACCTTTTTGCTGCGTTTCCTTGAACGGCGGCTTTTTTTATCATCGTCTCCCTCAGCAGCCTCTTCCTTTTCCCGCAGAAATTCACGAAAATCTCTGGTGTAATCTGACATGGAAGTGCTTTTCATGTTGAATCTGAATGCTTGAACGACAGAAGGTTTGATTCTTCCGAAATTACCGCACAAAACATTCAAAGCCTCATCAAAATGATAACGGTGGTGCTTGCGAAGCTTTTGCAGCTGAGTGAAAATGCGCCCCACATTAGACCTTAATTTCCACAAACGAGTTTTCACAGCCCGGTGATAATCACCATCTGATGAGCGTTGTGCCTGCCAGTATTCTTTTTCCAAAAGATCCAGCTGCCGTGCCACATCATCCAGCAAATCTGCGCGTAAAGCGGCACAGAAAAAAAGAGTCACTAACAGGAAAACAGTTTTTTTCATTTGATTTCCCCCGTTCAAAGTAAAATTTTTTCAGTTGATTTTCAGTTTTGAAATGATTTTTTCAGCGATTTCCGCCATCTTGCCTTCCGGATAGGCGAGCTGACGCCAATTCCAGTGGAAATCATCTTCCACGCCCCGGGGAACGACATGGAGATGGGCGTGCATGACCACCTGCCCTGCAGCGAGGCCATCGGCGAGGTGAAGATTGTAGCCATCCATATCCAGTTCCCGCTTCATGGCAATGCCGATGCGTGAAGCCACTTTGAACATCCGTCCGGCAGTCTCTTCAGGGATCGTCGAAGCGGATTCGTGGTGTTCCTTGGGGATGACCAGAGTATGACCGAAATTGATGGGAGAAATATCCAGAAAGGCGTACACCAATTCATCTTCATAGATCTTGGTTGAAGGGATCTCTCCGTTGATGATCTTGCAAAAAATACAGCTGCTCATAATTTAATCCTCCTTGAATAACTCTATTATAGATTCACGGCTGCCGAAAACGGTCATTTGATCCCCCTTTTCCAGCCGGGTGGCGGGACCGATGGGGACATATTGAGAACTGCCGTTTTTACGCAGCAGTAATGCGTTGACATTGTAGCATTTTCGCAGATCCAGCTCCAGAAGTGTCTTACCGGAAAACTTTGCTGTAATAACAACTTCTGCTATTGCCGAACCTTTGAACTCCAGAATATCGTGGACATTGACCCAGGTCAGACGGCGGCTGAGGCGTTCTGCAACATCCTGTTCCGGCTGAATGACCTCGTCTGCCCCCAGCCGGTAGAGGATCTTTTCCTGCACATCGCTGGTGGCTTTGGCAATGATCTTTTTAGCGCCTTCCTGCTTCAAGTGGGTCAACGCAAGGATCTGATCTTCAAAGTGGGAACTCATTCCCAGTATGATCACATCAAATTTCCCGACGCCCAACTCTTTGATGGCTTCGGGATTGCTGACATCTGCAATGACTGCTTCTGCCACCTTGTCCCGCATATCATCGATACGCCCGGGGTCAATATCGCACACCAGTACAGTATTTCCCAGATCACTCAAAGAATCTGCCAGCTTTGTCCCAAAGGTGCCAAGCCCTAATATCGCATAACTGTTGCCCATAAACTTCAGTACTCCTCAAAAAAATTACCCGATAATGACCCGTTCAGAGGGATATTTCAACTGTCCCGGCTTCTCCCTGCCCAACAGAAAGAGCAATATGGTAAAGGGACCGAGACGCCCTATGATCATAAGCAGTATGACAAAGAGTTTACCATCTGCATTCAATTTTCCGGTGACTCCCATGGAAAGTCCGGTAGTCGTAATGGCTGATGCGGCTTCAAACATGGAGTCAAGCAAGGGGATATGTGACGGATTTATCATGTGAAGAATCGTCCCTCCCGCAAAGAAAAGCATCAGAAAAATGATCATCATGGTGAAAGCACGCAAAACCACTTCCATCCCTACAGACCGTTTGAAAATCAGCACCTCGTGATTTCCCTTCAGGGTGTTGCTGAAGGCAGCAAAAGCAACGGCAGCAGTAGTGACCTTCATGCCTCCGGCAGTGGAACCGGGAGCTCCCCCTATAAGCATGAGCACTATGCCCACCAGTGCCACACCGGGAGAGAAACAGCTCCCCTCAGGAAGAGTTGAAAATCCTGCCGTCCTTGAAAAAGCCGAAAAGCAGAACGCATCGAAGAGAGAAAGAGGAGTCCCGTGGTCAAGACTCAACACCAGCACCAGCAAAGTTCCTATTCCCAGCAACAGCGCACTGGTGCTGAGTACCACTTTTGAATGGAGCCGCAAAGAATAACGCCTTTTGTTGAACCATTCAAGGAGATCATAGATCACATAGATCCCAAGTCCCCCCAATATGACCAGAAACGCCATAGTAAACTGGACCAGTTCATTTGTTCTCCACAAACTGCCGGGGATCGGGGAAAAACCGGCATTACAAAAACTGTTGACACTGAGAAAAAGCGCATACCAGGCATTGGTCAGATACCTTTCGGGAAGAAAAAGCTCACTGACTCCGAATCCGGGACCGGCGGGATCGTTGAACATAAGTCCCAGATAAATCAGAACAGCTCCAATGCCTTCACAGACAAAAGCGTAACGGACAACGATCTTTGTCAGACCCTCCGTCCCCCTGAGGGTGAAGTTGTCGTTTAAATTTGAAAGCATCAAGGTATTGCTGAAAGACAATCCCCTTCCCAGAGACAAGAGGATCGACGCGCTCAAAGTCATGATACCGATAGCGCCCAATTGAACCAATATAAGTAAAATCAACTGCCCGGCAAAAGAAAATTTGCAAATATCGTTGGTGGCAAGTCCGGTCACACAAACAGCGCTGACCGCCATGAAAAAAGAGTCGATGAAGGGGAAATTTCCTTCAGTTGTCACAAAAGGCAGCGAAAGCAACGCCGTCCCGCACAGGATCATTGCGGCAAATGTTGCCAGAAAAAAAAGCTGACCTCTTTTGACATGCGATATAGCCATAAACTTTTACCACGCCTCTGTACAGGCATCAACGATTTTTTTGGAAGCATCCCATAATGCCTGTTTCACACCGTTCCGCCGGGCGGTTTCCAAATCGACGATGTGGTCAAACATCGCCGTTCCGGTGACAGTCGCAGGACCGATCAGGGGTTTGACTCTGCCGGGAAGTATAACAGAGTACTGCACCTTGACAGTCACCCGGTAATAATCCGGCAAAAATTCATCTTCATCATTGTCATCTGAACTCCATGAAACCTGAGAAAATACCGCATCGACCACCCGGGCATTGAGGATGCAGTCGGCTTTGCCCACGCTCAGGAGTTTGTAAGTACCGTCAGTAACGATCCTTTCGCAAAGGGACGCCCGTAAATTTCCGGCAGCATTGAAAATCAATGTTTCATTGACCACCGGAGCCACCGCCAAACTGTTGATCTGGGGATGCCCCATAAAACCGATGCGATAACCGCATCCGGTCAGCAGAAAAGCCAGAAGCACAAACAGAAAAAGGTCTTTGATCTTCATTACTTTTTGATCTCCTTGCCGAAATACTCTTTCAAGTCAGGAATGGGCAAAAGGTTGTTATTCCCTTTTTCTCCGGGAAAAAACAGCACACTCTCAGCCTCTTCCGGAAGGGCGGCTGATTTGTATTTGACATAACGCGCGCTACCTTCTGCGGGGAAATCCCCCGAGGTAAAACTTCTGTCAAGTTCAGCCAGTTTGTTCTCAGATTCGGGGGCAGCATTGGTTTCAGGGAACTCCCGCACCACCCTTGCCAAATAGCGGGCTGAGGCTTCACTGCGCCCCTGACGGCGGTAAAACTCTGCCATGTCATAAAGGCGTCTTGCCTGGGCATCACGGATCCGCTGCAAATTGCGTTTTACCATGGGAGCGGACACATCTTCAGGGAAAAGTTTGAGGAACTTTGCACTCATCTCGGCACATTCTCTTGCATAACGGCCGTCACCGTCGCCCCGGAGCGCCATTTCATAGCAGCCGTATCCCAAAGCCAGCAGAGCAAGTTTATAGGAACTTGACTCCGGGAACGTACTTTCAACGATCCTCAGCTGTTCCAACGACTTTAAGACTTCCCCTTTCTCGTCATAAACAAACGCCAGACGCAGCCGTGCTGCAGGAGCCTCAGCGGCGTAGGGGGCGCGTTTCAATGCTTTTGTATAGATCTCAATGGTTTTATCAGGTCCCACAAGCCACGGGATCTTTCTCATGGCATAAAAGGCAGGTTCTCTTTTCCCTTTGAAAAAAAGATCTCCCAACTGGTACTCACGCTTGACCGATGCTGGCACATCTGCATACTCAGGGAACCGTGACAAAAGCGCCTCAATGAGCTCAAACTCCTGCCAGGGCAGCTCTGCCATCCTGGCGGCTCCGATCTGCGCTCTGAGGGAATTGGCACGGATCGTGTTGGATTTTGCCAGCAGCTCGGATTCTTTGAACTTTTTCAACGCATCATAATATTCTTTGGCGTTGAAAAGTTTCAAGCCTTCCTCATAAGCCTTCACCGCTTCGGCATTATCTGCGCTGAGCGCAAAACAAATGGTCAGCAGTCCCAGGATCCCGGCAACTATTCGTGTTTTTACCATATAAAATCCCTGAAATGTTACATGATTTTCAGTGCAGGGAGATCCTGCACATCAATACATCCCTGAACGATGTTCTCAGAATCCACAACAACAATATCATCGATGCGTCTTTTTTCCAATATCTTGAGGACACCTGCCACAAGTACATCCTTCTGAACAGCGACGGGACCGGGAGTCATGACATCGCCGATGATCTTTTTCAGGATATCCGGATCCTTTTCAGCACCACGCCTGAAATCTCCGTCAGTAAAAATCCCCAAAAGTTCACCTTTGCTGCCAACGATCACAGCCGAACCGCAACGGGCATGACTCATGGTGTAGATGGTTTCCCGAACTGTTCTGTCAGGAGAAACCACTGCAATATGTTCAAGATCCCGCATAATGTCCCCTGCGGTCATAGTGACCATGCGGCCAATGGCACCGCCGGGATGGCGGCGTCCGTAGTCGGACTTGGTGAAACCTCTCTGTTCCAGAAGCACCAGCGCCAGAGCGTCCCCCAAAGCAAGGAGAGCTGTTGTGGTGGTCGTAGGAGCCAGATTGAAGGGACAGGCTTCCCGTGGAACGGGCATCTCATAGACGAATTCGCAAATCCCCCCCAAAGTGGATTTGGCACTTGAAGTGATCCCGACGATCTGTACTCCCAGGCGCTTGGCAGGCGGCAGCACCACCAGAAGTTCCTCTGTCTCTCCACTGTAAGAGATGGCAAGCATCAGGTCGTTTTCCTGAATCAGTCCCAAATCGCCGTGGCGTGCTTCAACAGGGTGCATGAAGACAGAAGGAGTCCCCACGCTGGAAAGGGTCGCAGCGATCTTTCTGCCGATGTGACCGGATTTTCCGACGCCGGTAATAATCAGTTTGCCGCCGGCATCAATAGTTTTGGAACAAAGCTCAACAAGTTTGACGAAATTCTCATCCAGCTGATCTCTCAGCGCAGTCAGACCTTCGATCTCGATATCAAAAACCTCACGGGCACGATCCAATATAGCTTTGCTCATAACAACACCTTTTTACATGCGGCAGGCGCGGATCTCTGTAATAAAGATGCCGCGCGCACCTATTTCATAAAGTTCATCCATAATGCCATTAACATCATTTTTCCTGATCATCGCCTTGACAGCGACCCAGTCGGGATTGGAAAGAGGTGCAATGGTGGGCGCCTCGATACCGGGGGTGATCCGGCAGGCGTTTTCCAGAGATTCCCGGCGGATATCGTACTCGACCATCACATAGGAAGAAGCAACGATCACACCTTTGATGCGGCTCATGAGTTTGCGGGCTCCGGGAAGATCCGCACAGGCAGCATCACGACCAATCAGCACAGCTTCACTGTGCAGAAGGGGTTCTCCCAGTATGGCAAGCCCGGCTTCCTTGAGAGTTGAACCGGATTCCACAACATCAGCCACAGCATCAGCGATCCCCAGTTTCACAGAAAGCTCCACAGCACCATCAAGGCGCACCACAGGACAGTCAAGTCCCAGTTCAGCCAGTTTGGATTTGAGAAGCTGGGGATAAGAACAGGCAATGCGCTTTTTATCAAGCTCTTTGACGGAGCTCAAATTGAGCTCTTTGGGAGCGGCAAAGCAGAAACGGGAACGCCCGAAATTAAGAGGCATAAGTTCTGCGACTTCGGCGCCGCTGTCAGCGGCAAGATCTCTGCCGGTGATCCCCAGATCGATGATCCCGTTGCCCACATAGATCGCCACATCGCGGGGGCGCAAAAAGAGGAACTCCATATCGTTGGCGTGGTCGGTGACGACCAGTTCTCTGCCAGAGCGCTGACAGCGGAATCCGGATTCGGTCAAAAGTTTCACAGCTCCTTCAGAAAGGGAGCCTTTATTGGGTACTGCAACTTTAAGCATGATAAAAAATCCTCTGCATCAAAGGTAACGGTAAATATCTTCAAGTTCGATCTTCTGATCGATCATCATCACCTGCAGGTGATAGAGCAGCTGAGAGATCTCTTCGGCAGTCCGTTCTTTGGACTCGTATTCAGAAGCGATCCAGACTTCCCCGGCTTCCTCAATGATCTTTTTACCGATAAAATGGGTCCCCTTGGCAAGCTCCTTGACGGTACCGGACTCAGGGTCATTGGCTGCGGCCTTGGCTTTCAATTCAGCAAAAAGTTCTTCAAAACGCTTCATGACGGGAAACCTTCCTTAAAAAATCAATATAAAACAAAAAACACGTCCTTATAATATAGCACGGCAGTTGCAATTTTGCAACCGTTTTAAAGCTCAATTTCCATGCCGTCAAAACCGACCCGGATCCCATGAGGTTCAAGCCAGGCGCAAAGTTCTTCATGGGTCAGATTCGGGTTGTGGGAAAAGTGGTTGGCAATGAGCATGGCATCATCTTTGAGAGATCCCTGTTTGCGGAGCTCTTCAAAACAACCAATAAAGCTGTCACCTCCCAGATGTCCCCGGCGCTGCTCCCAGTGCATATAGCAGCAGTCCAGAACCACGGCATCAAACTGGAACTCTTTGAGCAGCTCCCAGCTTTGTTCCGGGAACCACCCCGTATCATTGGCGATGAGCAGTGAATATTCTTTGGTGCGGAAGGCGTAAAACAATGAATCGGGAGCACCGTGCTGAGCGTCAAAGGCGGTCAGTTCAACACCGTTGCTGAGCAACACTTTTGAACCGTGTTTCACAGGAGTGGCACGCAGCTTGCATTTCTCAAGATCGACCTTGCTCTTCAACTCCCCGATCAGAGACTCGGAGCCTGTCACATTCAAACATGCCTCATCCGGCAGTTTGGACATTCCTTTACGGCGGTTGCCCAATTCTTCAGGGCAGAAGTGATCCCGGTGATTATGGGTCATGACCAGATCCCGGAGCTTATCGTAGTGCAAGCCATACTTGACCGCATGATAAAAGAGGTCAGGACCGAAATCCACCCGTATCTCATCACCGATTTGATATGCAGTACGGCTCCGGACATCTTTTCCTCCATCCTTCAAAGCCTTGAGACAGAGGGGGCAAGTGCAGAAAATTCCGGGAACAGCTTCGGCGGCGGCGCTGCCGCAAATCAAAAGTTTTGTCATTGTCAATACTCCCAAAGTTTACAACTGTGCGGAGCAAGCATCACTTTGCTGCGGCATTGCTCAACAGCATCACTCCAAAAATCCTTTGCTTCACCGGGATTCCCGGCAAAGCTCCAGTCAACATCTATTTCCTGCGGGGTATCTGCCCAGTTGACAACCAGCAGTCTGCCGCCTTTTTTCAGGCGCTGATGCCAGATGACGGGCAGTTCGTTCCTGAAGAAATCAAGGGGTCTTCCATCAAAACCGGATTCGGCAGCAACGACTCTGCGGGCAAGGTCAAGTCCCTCTTCGTTGAGAAGGGTCATTTTATCAGAAAGATTGATGGCGCCCCCTGCGATGATATCAAGAGAAAGCAGAACGCGCTGCTCCTCAATATGGGACGTGCAGAGGTTGAAATCGAATCCGGCGTTGAACTCATCGCCGGGCATACAAGTCACATAAGAGGGTCTCAGCCGCTGGATATCGGGATCGACTGAGCTTTCCAGACTGCGGCAGAGAGAAAAGTCGGGATCATTGATCCACAACTTTTTGTTTGCCCAGAACATGCCTGCCACAGAAACGGTATTGGCTTTGACATTTCTCCAATGGGAGTGGATATCTCCCCCCACACGGACAGAGTTGACGAAACTGTTGCCGTTGTAAAAATGGTAGTTGCATCCCAGAATTTCAGAACGCCCCGCCACACCTTTGCAGACAGACTCCATCAGTTTCCGCAACACCTGACAGCGTGGGACTGAACGGTCATGGAAACGTTTGGCATCCATGGTAGAGCCGAGGAAGTCCAGTTTGAAGTATTCATACCCCATGCCTGCGTAACGGTCAAAAAGCTGTTCAAGATGCTTCTGGGTTTTAGGAACTGTGGGATCAAGAACAAATCCGTAACGCTCCATACAGCGGAATGCCCGACAGGGCTGACCGCCTTCGGAACAGGCAAGCATATCATAATCCCACTGGGCGATGCGGCAGTGAGGCTCCACAATGGCGGGCGCCAGCCAGAGACCAGCTTTGAATCCCATCTTATGCAGTTCATCAGCCAGATATTTCATGCCGTTGGGGAAAAGGGGGTTGGCTTCCCATTCTCCGTAACAATACTGCCAGCCGTCATCCACGATGATCCGTTTGACATGCTGTTTCAGAACGGGATCGGAGGCGATAAATTCGGCATTTTTCAAAACCTCTTCCTCAGTGATGGTGCAGCGGTAATAGTCCCATGAGTTCCAGCCGCATTCAGGTTTCTGAGAAAAATCCCGTTTCACTTCACAACTTTCATCACCGTAGCGCTCCAATATTTCAAAGCCGTTGCCGCCGGAAACAGTCAGGGCATCAAATTCAGTTTCCTGAGGCAGATCGTTGTGGTGAAATTCAAAGTCGCAACGCCATTTGAGCATCAATCCGCCAACTCCCTGCCCCCGGAAGAAGTTATCATATTTCTGATTGAGGGGAGTTGTCATCAACACCGTCTCATCCTTTCTGCTCAATGCGGAATAATGGCGTCCCTGAAAGAGACGGCTCTCTTTCACAGGGAAACAGGAGACCGAAGCACGCCCCATACGTTCTCCACAGAAAAAGGCGTGTTCGATACCGAAAGCAGGAAAAGTCACAGGGGTAAAGGTAAAATGTTCAGGCAGAGCCTTCTTCCATCGGGCAGCCGTTTTCAATTTGATCCCTGAAGAAAGTTTTTCGATGGACAAAGTAAAAACAGCCAACTCATCATCAGCAGTAAAAGAACCGCTGCCATCAGTATTCCAATCAAGCCGCCGGGAAATTCCGTCGGCACAGATTTCAGAAACGGCACCGGCAAGATCAAGCCATCCGGCTTTGAGCCCGGCAAAAGGATTTTCTTTTTTCACAGTATTTTATCTCCTTATATAAAATATCCATCCACAAACACTGCAGGTATAATATACCTCCTTAAAAACGGTTTATCAAGAGTGAACCGCAGAAAAGATTTCCCTTTATTCAACAAGTGCCCCCAAGTCGATAGAAACAATTTCAAAACTCCTCAAACTACCCTTTACAGCTCTTTGCAAATGGCATCTTTGCCATTTTTGAATGACTTTTGAATTTACCTCGAATTTTAAAATTTCTTATCGATCGGCACTTTTTCCTCTGAAGGCGATCTGCCGAATTTTTTCCGGTATTCTCTGGAAAAGAATTTGGGACTGTGATAACCGCATAGTGTTGCCACATCTCTGACGGGGAGCTGCTGCATAAGAAGTGTTTTTGCATAGTTCAATCTCAGGTCGATCAAATACTGCATGGGGGTACAGTCGAAATGGTTCTTGAAATTGCGGATCAGTGTCACAGGGGAACAATTGGCGACGGACGCCAGTTTTTCCAAAGTGATCGTGGTATTTATCTGAGATTTCATATAGTCACAGACCTCCTGCAAAGGTTGGTGGCTTCTTTCCTCTCTGTAATGGAGCGTAAGGGAAAGAAGCAGACGATAGCACGCAGTTGAAAGTTCTTCCGCATCGGGATTATTTTTGACCATTTGCCCGATTGTTTTCAAATGTTCAGGGAAACGGCTGTCTGCAGGCAAATTCACGGAATATTCTGCACCAAAAATGGAGTTCTCCAGCATCAGCTGCAGCAAAATGGAGTGGCGCAGTAATATCACCGTTTTGATCAGTTTTTTTCCGCGCGGCACCACTATTCTGCTGTCAACAGACACAGGAAGCATGTACAATGTTCCCGGAGTCAGATGATAACGGCTCCCGTCAGAGTATGTTACCCATCCCGAACCGTCAATAACCAGCTCCAAAGCGCAGGCCGAGAATATGCGTCCCTGCCCTATGCGGTGGAAATCACAGCCATTCAGAACTCTGCTTTCACCATAGCCGCTTACGGTCAGTTCAACTTCTGCCGGATGAGAAAATGAAGGAAACCAGAAATCCTCTTCGCCCCATGATTCCCTGCGTGAAGTACTGAAAAAAAAGTCTCTCATTACACCTCCTTCGGCAATGACATTTTACTCTCCCTTATTTGATAATATAATGCACCTTTTTGAAATTGCAAATATTTTATTCACGGTGTATAGTAATTTTGTGTGAGATCATTGAGGTTCAATTCATTTTACGAATCACAGAGGGAAAATATGAACATCAAACACCTTTCCGTTCCGGTTGTCAACAACAGAAATTTTTCTTTTACACTCATTGAACTTCTTGTGAGTGCTACTTGTCAAATAGGTGTTTTACCGTTGTATTGCCTCAAAAAAATTCATAAAAACTGCACATCCTTACGCCCGTCAGGGCGCACTTCACGTTTGCCGCAGGCAAACTCTTCACACCTTCACATCTTCACTCAATCAGCGTTCACGCTGATTGAACT
>JAZODE010000127.1:0-32139 GCA_045596885.1 Victivallaceae bacterium | reverse complement strand
CTTCTTCCGGCACTGCAGCAGGCACGGGAACGGGCACGCCAGAGCACCTGTGTCAATAATTTCAATCAGGTTTCCAAAGCGCACGGTCTTTATGAAGTCGGATCGTAGCCATGTCGTTCTGTGAGCCAAGGAGTTGGTAAGACCCATTGTCTTCCTAAGACCGCTTGGCCTCCGACTTCCATGCTTCTTCCGGCACTGCAGCAGGCACGGGAACGGGCACGCCAGAGCACCTGTGTCAATAATTTCAATCAGGTTTCCAAAGCGCACGGTCTTTATGTTCAGGACAACAATGATTTTGTGCCATCACTGTACAACAACGGTTCCTCGGCGGAAGGATGGGACGGCTGCACCAGAGTCTGGTACCTTGCCAATGTCCGCAAAGATAATCTCCGCAGTCAAAAGGGCGGTATGATCGCCCCTTATCTGGGATGGACCCAAGAAAACCGCAGCGAGTCCGGCGAAGGCTTGGGGGGAGCTTACAGATTCTTCAATGGGCGACTTGTCATCAATCCCCTGCTGTGTCCCACCCGGGTGGGAACCTTAATGACTTTTTTCGCACAAAAGCCTGCCAATACTAACGAAGCCGCTATCGGTGGGATCGCTGTCAATTCCCGCCTTTACATGGCAAAGATCACCCGTGCCCGCATTCCTTCAAGGAGCATGAACGCCGGAGAAGGAGTCTGGGGATCTCCCAACTTGATTGACAAAACCACTTCCGGAACCGGTACACCTGTCTATCCACACAGCAATCCGGCAATCATCCTTGACAACAATTCGCAAACCCAGAATCCGACCTTGCCGGGAAAAGGGACTTTTCTCTTTCTTGACGGTCATGTTCAAATGCTGTCACGGCAAAAGGTTCCGACACGGTCAAATACCACAGAAGACATCTCTTACTACGGATGTTTCTGGATGCCCTACGATATAAGCCCCTATCCGGCGCGTGCCCAAGTCTACAATGCCTGGTAAGAAATTTCATATCAGCAAATCAACGCCGGAGCCATGATTTTTGCAAGGGCATCGGCGTAGACTGCCATGCCCTTATCGTTGGGATGGGTGCCGTCAACAAAGAATTCATCCTGAGCAGGATAAAACCCGGCTCCCTCGATCAGAGTGACTTTTGGGAAGGCTTTCTGCTCTTCACGGATGATACGGCAATAGCTTTCCCGCAGTTCCTGATCCAGTTTCATATTGGGGATGGGAACGACAATAAAGGCTTTTCCTGAAAACCTCTCCAAAAGTTCCAGAACCTTTTTCGCTCTTTCTCTGAAAAGATCGTGGGGCGTTGCATGGAATCCGTCATTGATCCCGAAACAGACCAGGATCATATCTCCCCCCAGAGCAAGAGTGTACTCCACAGGCTCAAAGCGCATTTCTGCACCACCGACGGAAGTATTGTGAAAGTCAACGCCCAGCTTTTCTGCCAGAAGCGTTCCCACTGCCCGGGCAGGAGTCGTACAGGTCATGCCCTGCAAGATGGAATCTCCACAGACCAGCAGCTTTTTCCGGGGTTCAGGCATGGCATTGACAAAGGCTCCGTCATTGACAGAGAGTTCGACCTTTTCGACCACAACCAGATGGGGCAAATGGATGACCACACTCTTTTTGCCGGAAGCCATGGAAAGATGATGAGGACCTTCGCCCTCCACAGTCATCATTTCACCATTGATAAAGATGTCGCTTGTGAAGATCTTGCGGGCAGTGCCCCCAAATTGAAGAGCATAGTCCATTTCAACAGCGTCAGTCTCAAAAACGATCCGGACGCCCGTTGCGGATCTTGCCCGGATCACACGGCCTTCGCTGTCGTTGTAAAAGTTCAAAAGTTCTTCACTCATGCGCACTCCGGGAGCGGCACAGCCGCGGAAGAGTTCGATTCTTGACTCAAGTTCTATTTTCTGCATTTTATATCCTTTCCAGACACACCGGGATTCTTCATCCCTTCATTTGTTGTTTTGTCGGGTAATGTACTACAGCAAGAAAAAAATTGCAAATGATCCTGCGACAAATTTTTAATTATTCTGCCGTTTTTTTTTGAAAAAAATAGATTCATGCAGTATATTATCAAAAGTTGTTTTTTTATATGTAAGGTTGAAAGATGTCCGAAAGAGAAACTTTAAGTTCCCGTCTGGGATTTATTATGCTGTCAGTCGGCTGTGCTGTCGGTCTGGGTAATGTCTGGCGTTTCCCCTACATTACAGGAAAGTACGGCGGCGGCATGTTCGTGCTGCTCTACCTTCTCTTTCTGGTGCTGATCGGATTTCCGCTGCTCGTGGCGGAACTCAGTGTCGGCAGAGGCGGCAGAGCCAATCTGGTGGGGAGCGTTCAGAAGCTCGCTCCGGAGTCAACAGGGAAATACTGGCAGATCCCTTTCAAAGTTGTTTTCAGCGGCAATTTCATTTTGATGATCTATTACACTGTCGTTTCAGGGTGGCTGCTGGCGTATTCAGGCTATTATCTCACAGGAGCCATTTCGCACTGCCGGGAGGCAAAGGAAATCAGTGCCGTCTTCGGTCAATTAACGGCTTCGCCGTGGGAAAGTTCCATTTTCATGCTCCTTACCGTTGCCGCAGGCGCCATTGTGTGCAGCTGCGGCTTGAGAAACGGTGTGGAAAAAAGCGCAAAGTTTCTGATGGCACTTTTATTTATGCTGCTTTCCGTACTGGCTGTTTATGCCCTGACCCTTCCCGGTGCTGCCGAAGGATTGAAGTTCTATCTGATGCCGGATTGGTCAAAATTCTCACAAAATATCGGTGAAACAGTCTATGCCGCCATGGGACAGGCTTTTTTCACCCTCAGTATCGGCGTGGGGAGTATTGCCATTTTCGGCAGTTACGTTGACAAGCAAAGATCCCTCCCGGGAGAGAGCATTGCCATTATCTCTGTTGATACATTAGTGGCATTGCTGGCTGGCGTGATCATTTTCCCCTGCTGTTTTTCCTTCGGAGTCAATCCCGGCGCCGGTCCCGGATTGATCTTCGTTTCCCTGCCCAATGTTTTCGCCCAAATGACAGGCGGACGCTTCTGGGGAGCGCTTTTCTTTCTTTTTCTTTCCATCGCTGCCCTGACGACTGTTATTGCGGTCTTTGAAAATCTTATTGCTTTCCTTATGGAACAGATGAAATTTTCCCGCCGCAAGGCTTCTGCCGTCGTATGCGGAGCAGTGGCGCTTTGTTCACTGCCCTGTGTTTTCGGCTTCAATCTCTGGTCCAATGTTCAGCCCATGGGCAAAGGCAGCACCATCCTTGACCTTGAGGATTTCATTGTCAGTCAGAATCTGCTCCCCCTGGGCGCCACTGCCCTTGCTCTTTTCTGTTCCTTCCGTTACGGTTGGGGGTGGAAAAACTTTTCAGAAGAAGCCAATACCGGTAAGGGATTGAAATTCCCTGCAGGGCTCCGCTGGTATTTCCGTTACCTGCTGCCGCTGCTGGTTCTGACGGTGATGTTTTTCGGTTACAAGCAGTTTTTCAAATAATTTTCCAAATAATAAGGAGTTTTTATCATGAGTAAGTTTGAATTCGGATTTGCCAAAGAAGACATCACGCCCCGTTGCGGACTTGGTCTTTGCGGTTACTTTAATCTGCGCCCCAACCGGGGAGCTTATGACCGTCTGGCAGTGAAGAGTGCCGTCTTCCGCAACGGCAGCGAAAGCTGCGGTCTTGTTTCCTTTGACCTCTGCCTTTTCCCCTCCAGCTTCGTCAAGAGGATCGAAAAGGTCATGATCGAGAAAAAGTCTCCTCTTGCTGAAAGAGTCCTTTTCTGCGCCACCCATACCCACACCGGTCCCTTTGTCAGTCCCTGCTTTGACGACGAAAACGCCGTCGATCCGGCTTATGTGGATGAAGTGATCGCCAAAACTGTCAGCTCCCTTGAAAAAGCCTATGCCTCATTGGCTGAAGCTGAACTTTACACCGCTGAAACGGAGTGCACCACTCTGGCTTTCATCCGCCGCTACATCATGAAAAACGGCAAAACTCTGACCAACCCCGGTAAACTGAATCCTGAGATCGATCACCCCGAGGGCAAGATCGATCCCAAGATCATTATGGCTGAGGTCCGTCAGGAGGGACGCGCCGTCATGCTTATGGCAAATATTTCCAACCACACCGACACCATCGGCGGCGACATCGTTTCCGCTGACTGGCCCGGACGCATGGAAGCTGAGATCCAGAACGCCTACGGCTACGACATCCCTGTGATGACCATTATTGCTCCTCAGGGCAACATCAACCACTTTGACATCACCACTCCCGGCAGCCAGACCGGTTACGAAGAAGCCAAACGCATCGGCAAAGGCTATGCCAATGTTATCCTCGCAGCGCTTTACCGTCTGAAAAAGCAGGAAGATACCGCCATCACCTTTGGCAGACGGGACTTTGAAGCCCCCTATCTGCAGCTGACCGATGAAGAATATGCTGAAGCCAAACGGGTCTACGAAGAGAACAAAGACGCCGTCATGGAAGAAGGACGGGATCTCACCAGCGAAGATATCGCCCGTGGCGTTCCCGCCGTCAAGAAGATGTTCGCCGAACGCGCCATCGGCTGCCGTGAAAATCCCATCAGGGAAAAACGCGTTGAGACTCAGGTCGCCATCACCTTTGGCAGTGAATTCGCCATCGTCTCTCTGCCTGCTGAACCCTTTGTGGAAATCGGATTCGGTATCCGTGAAGGCTCCAAGTATCCCAAGACAGTCCTTGCCGCACTGGGTATGGGCGAGATCGGTTATGTGGGTATGTCCTACCACTACGGCAACGGCGGTTACGAAACCAGCCCCTCCCGTGGACTGGCTGACCGTACCGTGGGCGATGCCATGATCAAAGGCGCACTGGAACTTCTCAAGTAACCAAGTCGCTTTTTCCCTAAAGTAAAGAGCCGGAACTGTTGAAGATTCCGGCTCTTTTTTTACAAAAAATCAGGATCAGCTTTTCCTGACGATTTCAGAAAGAAAATACTCAGCCACCCGGTGATCTGCACAAAGCTCCGGGTGAAAGGTCATTGCCAGCTGATTTCCCTGCCGCAGGGCAGTGATCCTGCCTTCATGTTCGGCGAGGATCTCACACCCCGGAGCACAGAACTCTATCTGAGGAGCCCGGATGAAACTCATAGGCACATCTTCGATCCCGGCAAAAGTGCCTTTGATGAAAAAGCTCCCCAGCTGCCGTCCGTAAGCGTTGCGCCGTACTGCGGCATTGAGTGTCCCCAAATGCACCGTGGGATCCTCCAAGATCTGTCTGGCAAGCAGGATGACTCCGGCACAGGTCGCCATGACGGGCAAACCTTCTTCTATCATCTTTCTGAGACTTTCAAACATCCCAAGCTCACGGAGCAGTTTCCCCTGAACTGTGCTCTCCCCACCGGGCAGGATCAGAGCGTCAAATTTTTTCTGCAGATCATTTGACTGCCGGAGTTGAAGCGTTTCCGCCCCCAAAGCACGGAAAACCGCTTCATGCTCTGCAAAGTCTCCCTGCAATGCCAGAAGAGCAATTTTCATCAAATCCCCCGTTCTTCCATAATGACCTTGATCTCAGCGGGATTGATCCCCACCATGGCTTCCCCCAATCCGGAGGAAAGTTCCGCCAGCATATTGAAATCCTGATAGTTGGTCACAGCCTTGACAATGGCGGCGGCGCGTTTTGCGGGGTCCCCTGACTTGAATATGCCGGACCCCACAAAAACGCCTTCAGCCCCCAGAAGCATCATCAATGCGGCATCTGCCGGAGTCGCAACGCCTCCTGCGGCAAAGTTCACCACGGGCAGTTTGCCGTTTTTGTGAACACAGAGCAAAAGTTCATAAGGGACCTGCAGCTGTTTGGCGGCTTCAAAAAGTTCATCTTCCGCCATGTTGGCGACCCGGCGGATCTCCTGATTCATCTTGCGGATATGGCGCACTGCCTGAACCACATCTCCCGTTCCCGGTTCCCCTTTGGTGCGGATCATGGCGGCGCCTTCTGAAATACGCCGCAAGGCTTCGCCCAAGTCCCTTGCACCGCAGACAAAGGGAACTTTGAACTCATGTTTGTTCACATGATAGATGTCGTCGGCAGGACTCAGGACTTCACTTTCGTCGATGTAGTCGATCTCTATTGCTTCAAGGATCCGTGCTTCGGCGATGTGACCGATACGGCACTTTGCCATAACAGGGATGGTCACAGCCTCCTGGATACCCCGGATCATTCCGGGATCGCTCATGCGTGAAACGCCCCCTGCGGCACGGATGTCGGCAGGGATCCTTTCCAGAGCCATCACGGCGCAAGCTCCGGCGTCTTCGGCGATTTTTGCCTGTTCAGGGGTGGTGACATCCATAATGACGCCCCCTTTGAGCATTTGGGCGAGATTGCAGTTCAATTCATACTGAGTGTTGTCCATAATCGTAAAACTCCTTTTTTTATTTTTTTCGACTTGACTTTAATATATCCGGAAATTATATTAATACAAATTCACAAATTGTATGGATTACAATAAAATGCCAACAAACTCTTTTGACAACTTTTTTCTGAGCTGGACTCCGGACCGCAGTAAACTGATCCGCCCCTTTTATCTTTCTTTGGCAAATGCTCTTGAATCCGATATCGTTTCAGGGAAACTTGCCGCAGGAACGAGACTGCCTCCACAGCGGGAACTTGCAGACTTTCTGGACCTGAATTTCACGACTGTCACTCAGGCATACAATCTGTGCCGGGAAAAACAGCTGATCTACGGTGTGGTCGGCAGAGGGACCTTTGTTTCCCCCCTCCCCGGAAACACCCTCCCCGGCAAACAAAATAGCGGGGAATATATTGAATTGGGACTTGTCACAGGATTCGACCACTTACGGACTCCAGTCATTGAAGCCACCCGGAGTGTGCTGCAGAAAGGCTACATTGAAGAGCTCTATTCATACACGGAACCGGCAGGACACCTGCACCAGCGCGCCGCCGGCGCTCACTGGATGGCGCAGATGGATGTGAAGACCGACAGCGAACACACAGCCATCTTCTCAGGTGCTCAAAATGCCATCAGTACGGCATTGCTCTCTCTTTTTCATCTGGGGGACAAACTGGCTGTGGATGAATACACCTATTCCAATCTCATCGGCACAGCCAAACTTTCTCATATCCAGCTGATCCCAGTTCCCGGAGACTCTTGCGGCATGATCCCTGAAGCGCTGCAGGAACTTTGCCGCAACTCCCAGATCAAAGGCGTTTTTCTCATGCCCAACTGCGCCAACCCCACGACCTGCACACTCTCTGAAAAACGCAAAGACGAACTTGCTGAGATCATTCTTGAAAACACTCTTACCGTTATTGAGGACGACAATACCGGTACGCCCCTACCGGGAACAGCTGATTACCACTCCATCTACTCCCGGGTCCCGGAGCAGACGCTCTATATATGCAATTCGACCATGGCTCTCTGCAGCGGTCTGCGGGTCACATTTGCGGCGTTCCCTGAAAAAATCAAAGTTCAGCTCCTCAATGCCCTCTTTCACCTGAACATCAAGACCTCTTCTCTCGATGCCGAGATCATGACAGAGTTGATACTCAGCGGTCAGGCGAAAAAGATCATTGAACAAAAGAGTGCTCTTGCCATAGAAAGAAACAAAATTTTTGATTCCATATTCCCCGGAGAGATCCCTCCCGGTTCACCGGCGGCATTTTTCCGCTGGCTTCCCCTGCCCCATCTGCCTTTCAAGGGCATGGAACTGGAACGGGAACTGCTTAAAAATGGAGTCAATGTTTACCATGCCCATCGCTTCACAGTGAACCGTAATCCGGGAGGATTTTTGCGTTTTGCCATATCTTCACCCCATTCAGCAGAGGAGTTGACAAAAGGCTTGACAACGGTCAAAAACTTTCTTGATGAAAACAGAGTTTAACTCCCCGAAGGCTTTGATAAAGGCATAAAAAAGAAGGGCTTACCCTTTTGCAAGGTCCCTCCCCTGTGTTGTTTGTCAGCAGCAAGTCACCTTGATGTTTGCCTTTTCAAGACATGAGATCAAATCCGGAATATCTGCCGCTTCAAGGATCCTGTAAGGCATTGCCGAAACAGGGGCTTTATCAAAGTCGGCAAGGGGAGCAGAAACCATATCTTCCCACGAGTCCGGCATATCAAAAAGTTTGACCTCACCTGTGTAGGGAGAAATGACAGCAGCAAGGAGCGCAGGAATAACACCGAATCCCCGTGCTTCAATGGTCACTTTTCCGGAAGAAGATGCCGGTCCAATGGTTTTCAGTGCCGCCAGTATATCCTGCACCCTTTTCCCGCAATAGCTTTCTCCCCACAGCATAGAAAGTGAAGTAAAGTAATAATCGGGACCGTAGTAGTAATAAAAGTCCCTTTCCGGCATCTGTTCACAAGCAGTCGAAGCACATTCCCCCACGCCCCGGAAGTCGATACTGTAAAGGGCATCTCCGGGCTCCGGCTCTCTCAGTTGAAGCTCTGAGGCACAATCAAGATTGGGCACATAAAGCACTGTCTCTCCCTCAATGGGGTTGATATTGTAAAAGAGCTTCTTTTTAGCGGAACGGTGCAAAATGGACATCATCCGCCCCGGTTCAGTTTCCAGACCGAAACGGGAGTAATTCTGATGAGCGCCCTCCTGAAGATAGTAGCGGTAGATCAGCCGTCTGATATAGGGTTCTTCCACCTTGCCGATCCCCAGAAGCCGGGAAAGTTTTTTCCCCAGTTGCTCTTTGGAGGAACCTTTGCGTTTCTTTTTCAAAACTTTTGCCATATCAGCAGCAGTTTCATGGATCTTTTTCTCTCCTTCAAGGTTGTAAACCTCCCCTCCGGGAGCCGCATAGAGCTCTTCTTCCGCACTGATCCCCAGCTGTTCTTCGTTGATCTCAGGACATTTGATCCCGGCACAAGTGCAGAAAAATTTGTACGCCGCCTGCCGCAGCTGCCCCGAAAGTCCGTGGTGGCTGTCGCCGATGAAACTCTTGAGATTTTCGCCCCCTCCCAGAAGTCCGTAGATATGTTTCAGATCCTCTTCCGCCTCATCGAGCCCTCTGGGGTCGAAAAAGTCGTGTTTCTGCCCCAGAAGGATCAGAGGACGGGGCGCCATTGCCACGAGAAAGTCGGAGTAATCCAATCCCTGTTTTGAGGCAAACATGGGAATCTGTTCAGCATCCGCAGCCATTTCATTTTCCACATTGTGCAGCCATGTGGTGACGGCGCTTGAAGGTGCCGCCCAAGAGATCCTGGAGTCAAGAGCGGCGATCCAGATCGTTTGGGTGCCGCCCCCTGAGTTGCCGTGGACTCCGATCCTTTCGGAATCGACTTCAGGGCGGCTTTCCAGGTAGTCAATAGCACGCATGGAATCCCAGACAAACCATGAAAAGAGATCCTCCCCCACAGGAAGCAGCTGTTTTCCAATAAGATTATGCTGTTCTGTAGGATTGAATTTGCGCTCTTTGATATTATTGAACTGTTTGCGCTCCCCCTGACCGATGGGATCTATGGCAAGAACCGCAAATCCACAGGCAGCCAGACTCCGGGCGGCAGTCTGGTAAACATGGTATGCTTTGCCTTCATCCGCATGTCCGCAAAGGAAAAGGATCGCCGGAAGTTTTTCAGCATGTCCTTTGGGGAGCAGAAAATTCCCCGTCACCGTGCACCCGGGACGGCTTTCAAAAAGGACCTTTTCCAAAGTGAACTCAGGAAAATCCAACTTACCTGTAACACGGGAGTTGAGGGGCGTTCTTTCAGCAGGAGCATGAAAGCACTTTTGTACTTTTTCCCTTATGGAGTTGACATGGCGCGCTGCATCCTCAGCAGTTTTCAATTTTCTGAGCGCAGCTTTGCGTGCAGTGTATTGTTTGCGGTATCTTGACAGAAAGAAATCCTGCAAGGCATTGCCTTGAGTAATGGAAATCATAAAAAACCTCTTTTATTTCTTTATTTCACGGATCTCCACACGGTCGATCCATGCAGTTCCTTTGGTACCTTTGGCAATGAAAATGCTCAAATACTCCGTCAGCCCCTTTTGCCGTTTGGAACCGCACTTGGAGCTGGTTTTGATCTTGATAGAAATTCTGGTCCAGGGCATAGTTCCTCTGAGGTAAGCCCGGGGCATCCAATGGACATTCCCGCCGCATTCATCAAATCTTGCCCGGACACCACCTTTACCGTCCGGAGCGACATTTTCCAGTTTGACAAAGTAGCTTACCACATATTCCGTATCGGGTTTCAGTTTGAAACGCTGTGTCACGCTGTCCGCCTCAGGGTAAGTCAATTTGACAGAAGCCCCTTGAGTAAGGAAATTTTTATGATCGACAACAAGTTTGGTGCGTCCATACCAGGGACCGATCCAGCGCTTGCCCCTGATGGGAATTTCAAAGTCACCGTTTTTTATGACAGAAGGAGAGGGATCTTTGTCAAGGAAACACCACCCCCACTTTTCGACTTCCAGAAAACGCCGCATAAAAGGATTCCATGTGTAAACCTCATTTGTTTCATTGACACGGGAACGGTTGCGGGTAAAGTTGACAGGGAAAGCCGTTGCGTTCCCCTTCATGCTTTTCCGGGGGAGCCGAACTTCGGCGATCCACTTTTTCCCCTTTTCAATGGATGTCTTGATCTCTGCATTGCTGTTCCATTTCACATTGAAGGCACCGCGGGTATTCTGATAATCGGTCAATTTTCCTTTGGAGTCGATCATCAGCTGGTAGTGATTGCTTCTGGAATTATCCGGGTTGAGAAATATTTCAGCAGTGGAGTTTGCCCAGCGCCGACTGTCATCAGCGGGAAGATCCACAGCTAAGATCTTCTCTGTCTCAGGTTCAAAGTTCTCAAAGGCAAAGTAGAAATTCTCTTTGTCATAGAGCATCCGTACCACCGTTTTGACATTGACTTCCCCTTTGCCGAAACGGGTCAACTGAATGGGCAAAGCCTTTTTCCACGCCTTATCGGTGAGTTTTCCGTCAATAACGATCCTGCCCTCCACGGGAACGGCGGTCATGCGCCATGAATCTTTCTGATCCATAGTTTCCATAAACCGTTTGCGCTGCTCAACAACAGTCTGCCAGACCTCCCGTTTGATAAAACGGATCCGGGCATACTCCATGGAATTTTTGGGGACCGCAGCTTCTGCGGCATTGATAAAGCCTTCCATCTTCTTCATCATTGATTCGGAGTAACGTTTGGTCCAGATCTCCAAATCAGGAACCATGATCGTCTTGGGTCCTTCGGGAGTTTCCACGCTGTTGCCCACAAGAGAGAGCCAGTTCTTTTCGATCTGGTCATAGAAGGCAGCCATCTCTTTGGCAGCGGCACCGAAAAGGAGTCTGTGGTGCTCTTCAAGAAGTTTTTCGATATCCAGATCATTTGTCCAAAGGGCTTTGTAGTAAACATACAAATTGAGATACTGGAACATGAAACGGTCCACCCCCACCTCTGCGAAAGCGCCGCAGGTATAAGGAGCGGTCTCTTTGTAGTAACGCGCCACGGCACGGGGGGCATTGGTGGGGACTCCGGGATAGGAGCCGTGGGGGTATTTGATGAGATAGTTCCACATCCTCATGCGGCTGCCGGTAAGTTTTCCCCATGTTCTGACGCGTTTCAATTCCCGCTGATACACCTCTTCATTGCCTACTGACCAGGGACCTTTGGGACACATGACAAAAAGAATATTGTCAGGCAATTTGAAATCAGGCAGCTGGAGCGTGGGCCAATAGATCCACGCAGCGATATAGCCGTATCCTTTCACATAATTTGCGGCATCGGCATAATAGCGCCACATGAAATCACTCAATTTCTTATTCATTCTGGTACCGTCGATATCAGGAAAACTCTTGCGGCACTTGGGACAGCGGCAGGGATAGTAGCCATCATCTGGGGTGATGTCGTAAACGGGAACATTGCGGTCCAGCTGAGCGTGCCAGGCGACCACTTCGGGGCGCTTTTTATAGGGACGGATACCTCTTTCTGAAGCAGGACGCCCCTTGAGAAATGCCAGAGCATCTTTATAGATCTCTTCACGGATGCCGCTGTTGAAGCAGAGCTGCTCTTTCATGTCAGAACGGAACTCCAGAACAGACTTTCCGGCAGCATTGCGGGCAAAGTATTCAGGGTGGCTCTTGGCGAAGCGGGCAATAAATCCCTGTTTTTCCAATCCGTGACAGCAGGGCCATGTCCAGGACTGGTACCTCATGCGCAGACGGTACTGCTGCATGTTGAAGGGCTTGCCCAGCTCAACGGGCATAGTGATGTTCCGGGGACGCCATGAAGAATAGGTGCTGCGCTGGACTTTGTCAGGTCGTTCATAGATATCGATGGCAGGCAATGTCCACTCTTTGTGTCTGGGGATCACTGTGCCGAGTTTTCCGGGGAAATAGAATCTGATACCGGCAAAGCGTTCCAGAAAATCATATACGCCGAAGATGGTTCCCCTTTCACTGCCGGAGCCGTTATAACTGCCGCTCCGGGGCGATTTTTGGGGATCATCCCTTCCGATGATAAGCACATTTTTGCCAACAGTTTTGATAAAGAATCCGTCCCGGTCGATCCTGGAAATATCAAGTCCCGCCTTTTTGGCAAGTTCACGGTCGCCGATGATGATGGCAGGACATTTCCCGGAAGGAGCTTTTTTGACAGCGATCCTGGTTCCGAATGCTTCAGAAAGCAGTTGCGCCGCCTCTTTGGCACCATCTTGTGCTGCGGGGAAAGCTGACGCAGGCGCAACGATCTCAAAAGACACTTTACCTTTGGAAGCCAGAGTTATGACCGGCTCTTTGCCGATCCTGATGGAACGGGGAAGCTCCGGCTGGAATTTGTAATTAAATTTCACCTCAGGAGCCGCTCCCAGAGAAAGGCAGAACGCAATACTCAGCCAAATACCTCTCAACATAATCTACCTCATATTTATGACACAGTTAACGGAATCTCTTAAAATATACTGCACAAAAGAGGAAATAACAATATATAAATTCTTAAAAAAACATATAAATCGTGACATTTACGAGAAAAAAAACTCCCTTTGCCCCGGGTAAAAAGCAGCAAAGGGAGAATTTTCCAGCAGAGTTCAGCAACTCTTATTTCTTCGCAGAGGCTCCGGCATTCTTGAATTCCACCTTGGAAAGGATCTGGAGCTGATAGACAGTAAAACCGATCAGAATGAATGCCAGCATCCATGCCGCTGCAGTGGCAGGACCAAAGCTCAAGTAGGTGAATGCTTTGTACCAGATGTAGAGACCGGCAGTCTCAGTTTTAGTGGCAGCATCGCCGCCCGTCATAACAAGGATGTTGCCCGTTGAAGAGTACCAGGAGTGGATGAAGGCACCCACAAAGTTGATGATGATAAGAGCCTTCAAGGTGGGGAAGACCACAAAAAGGATCTTGTCAATAAAGGTGGCACCATCAATATCAGCAGCTTCGTAGTAATCCTCCGGAATACCTTTCAAGGCAGCAAGGTAAATCAGACATCCGGGTCCCATACCAGCCCAAACCATAGGGATCACACATGAGATCATAGCGGTATTGGGGTTGAAGAGCCAGCGGTAGGGTTCGCTGTTAGTCTGGATCAGACGGGGGAAGAAGTGTGCCAGAGTCTCGCCCAAAGTTTCATGTCCGGGGAAGAGCACAGGGAAGGCAAGAGCACTCACCGCACCGAAAAGGACAAAACCGACAACGATGAAGATGCTCATTGTACCCCAGAGACGGTAGAAGGCAAGACGGCGGGCGAACATGAAGCAGATGATCATAAGGATGGCGCCGATGCCGATGAATCCGGCGGCGGGGATGCTCAGAACGATCTGGTTCAAGGCACCGAATTCAGAGGGTTCGTAGAACTGTTTCCACAGCAGCATGGTCACCAGACCGGAGATCACGGCGGGGAGATAGTAGATCATACGGAAGAGCAGTTTGCCTTTGGGCACTTCCTGAAGCAATATAGCAAGGATCATGGGGGGCAGGAAGGTCAAACTGATAACCAGCACGGAATAACGGAAAGCGTTCCAGATGGAGCTCCACCAGTAGCTGTCAACCATCAGATTACCGAAGTTGTCAACGCCCACAAAGATGGATTTACCGATGATCTTATAATCCTGGAAAGCCATGACAGATCCCCGTGCCAGCGGCAGGTACTGCCACATAAGGATGGTCAGCACAGCAGGCAGCAGAAGCATATAAGCCCAGAAATTACGGCGGAATCCCCAGGTCTCCTGCTTCACCCCAAGAATGCTTTTGGGCGGGGTGAAAATGCGGAAGATCTTGCGGAAGACGAAGAAGTAGGCAATAAGGATCCCCACCAGCACGCAGCAGGCGATGACCCGGCGTTTGGTGCGCTCGGCATCGGTGATGTCACCGATCATGAGCTCGTTGGCACGGGCTTCAGCATTGCGGAGGATTTTGCGCAGCTGCTTGATGCGCAACTGCGGATCTGAGGAAAGTTTATCCTGCAACTCCATGGATTCAGCGATCTGCAGGGGGATAGACATCTGTTCGTAGGCAAAGTTGCTGTTTTTGCCGTAAGGCTCAGGACGCCCGGAGGAAAGCGCCACATCATAAAGATCAAGGATCTCCCTGGGTGAAAGGCGCAGAAGATCTTCATAACCGAAACGTTTGAGATAACGGGGCATGACAAACTGTCCCATACCGCCTTCCACAAAGACCTTGGTGCGTGCTCTCTGTCCGGCTTCGCTCTCTCTGTGGAACATATATTCCCATGAGGCATCGCGGATCACAGGGTTGCTGACACCGGCAAACATTCCGAACATGCCGCAGTTCAGCTCACCGCCCCGGTGACGGACGCCCTTTTCATCAGGATAGCCCAGGGGCACAGGTGCCATGCCGTAGATTTCAGGGTTGAAAGTGGAAAGAGTCCTTTCGTTGATATAGGTCAGATAGACACCGATCTCTCCATTTGCCCACTTGTTTTGCGCCCGGGGATCCTTGTAGGCGTACCCCCGGCGGACCACGCCTTTTTTGTCGATCCATTTTTCAGCGGAAAGAGTGGTATAGAACTCAAGAGCACGCAGTCCGGCTTCGGAACCGAAAGTACAGCGCCATTTTCCGGTGTCTTTATCCTGTTCCATGACCTCGCCGCCAGCGCACCAGAGGAAGGTGATCCAGTACCAGGACTCTGTCTTGCCGCGTCCCAGCATGATACCGTAGATACCGTTGCCGGGATCGCTGATTTTTTTACAGGCAGCCAGAAGATCCTCCCATGTCCACCGGGCATCGGGATAAGGGATCTTATGTTTATCAAAAAGATCTTTGCGGTACATCAGAACCTTCCCCACAGGGGAACCGCCCTGGGGAATGGTCCAGAAATGGGTCTTGCCGTCGGGGCCCAGGCGCCTTACCACGGGCATCACTTTGGGATGGATGCGTTCTTCAAAAAGTTCTTTGCGCTCTTGAGGAGTCAGTTCGTTGATAAACTCATCAAGAGGATAAAGGAAATTATTACTGATGTAATTGTCCGATTTGCGGAAGTTGATATTCAGCACATCAGGAGCCATATTACCGGCAATGGCAAGAAGGTCGTTTTCCACACCTTCCACGCGGATACCTGAGAAAGGCTTCAGGCGGATCTCCACATTATCCCAGTTGAATCGCCCGTATTTTTCGGGATTTTTCTTGTATTTGGCAGCATATTTTTTCTTGAACCGCTCAGGGAAATTTTTTACAAAATCGTTGACAATAGCGGTATTGGCACGGTTGTTAACGTCGGTTCCGGTGGAATTGGGCAATCCGTCAACGGTAAGCTCAATAACAGTTTTTCCGGTTTTCCGGTCAGTAAAGACCTTTCCTGCTTCAAGAGCAGAACTCCAAAACACCACCAAAGCTGTCAGGCACAAGGTAAGAAATGCTGTTTTTTTCATAAATCCCTTTACTCTATTTTGAACCAGCCGCCAAATAAGCAGCGGCAAATTATTTTTTATGTGCGTTTTATATACTATAGTCGCTAAAGAGCTTTGTTTCAAGCAGCAAGGAATCTTTTTCTCTGAAAAAAACAAATTTCGGTCCCCCAAAACTATTTTGAAGACATTATAACAGTCGAGTGTATTGCATTTTCAAGATATACACATTATATTAAGTCCGTTACTCCCGGGAGGGAATGAAATAAACAGACGGCTTTTGTGAAGAAGCAGTCCGACCGCCCCGATAACATCAGGCAGCAGTGAAAGTAAAGGCAAGAAAGGACATCACAAATGAAAAGAAACGCTACATTGTCGGGCTCTCAGGCAACGGCACTGTTTTCCCGAAACCCAAACTGTTTTTACAGGCATAACGGTGTGCAGCATCTTTGCCGGAGGAAAATGCTTCATACCCAATGTTTCATCCGTTCAGCATTTACGCTGATTGAACTGCTGGTCGTTATTGCCATAATAGCCATACTGGCAGGTATGCTGCTGCCCGCTCTGGGCAATGCACGGCAGAGCGCCAAAGCGACCAAATGTCTGGGCAACATGAAACAGGTTGCTCTGGTCACATCCATGTACGCAGACGCCTTCAAGTTTTACCCCCTGCCCTCCGGCGATGTCAAATGGGATCCTGACGGCAGCACGGAAGGGTGGATCAATCAGCTGCGTATGGTGGAAAAGGTGGAAAAAAATATATTCAAATGCCCTTCTGAGGAAAAGCGAGAGTTCTCTTACTCCATCAACACCCATGAACCCTACAAACGCAAAGGCTCCTTTGCCACCTGGAGCGCGGCACAGCTCGGCACCGCCAAAACAGGACCGGGCAGGATCATTCTTTTTGAAGAAAGCCCCTTCAATCTCTTTACCAACGGCGACTGCGATCAGGACAACTACACCCAGAACACCTGTCCGGAGGCAGACGGTTCACAGATACGCCACTCTGGAATCATCCTCATGTTCGGCGACTGCCATGCGGCAAAACACAAGTCATACAATGTAAACGACATGACCTACTACTCAGACCGCAACTCCCTCTTTCTGGGAACCTCCTGGACAGCAGATCCTGCCAATGTGACAGATAAGAGCCATTAAAAAAGCGCCCGCAAGCATGTGACTTCCGGACGCTTAAAAAAACACAAATTTTACTTGAAGTACTTGACGATCTCTTCCGCAAAGAGTTTGTGTCCCGCCTGATTGGGGTGGACACCGTCGGCAAGATATTTTTTGCGGTACTCAAAAGGTCCCATCTTCTTGATCATTTTCTCAAGGGGCACAACGGTGCAGTTGTACTTTCGGGCTACTTCGTAGACCATTTTCGCCATATCGTCCTGTCCGTACCAGCGGGGGATCCCCGGCAAGGTGGGAATCAGGATGATGGCAGTTTTGCCTTTGGTCCGCACCAGCAGGTGATCGATCCAGATCTCCAGCTGTTTGCGGTACATTTCAGCGCTCTGTCCGCCGGAACGGTTGTTGTAGCCGATCAGCATGGTGGCGACATCAGGAGTGCCTTTGGTAAAATCACGCTCCATCCAGGCGATGGAATCCTTGGTACGGGCACCGCCCACTGCCACGCAGACAGACTTGATATTGGGATTCTTATACTTGGCAGCAAGCATCTCTCCCAGCAGCTCGGCATAGCGTTTCTCGCCTTTTCTCAGACAGGTTCCCGCAGTGATGGAGTCCCCGAAACAGGAGATCTGCACTTTGGAGTTGCTCTTCATCTTTTTGATTGCTTCAGCAAGAGGCATCGCCTTACGGTATTTGCCGTAAGGATATTTGGGAGCAACTTTTTTCACCAGCGCCAGATTGCGTACCTGATAGGAAAAAGGTGCACGGCGGGCGTTGCACCAGGTAATGCGCCAGTAGTCACCGAAATTGATGGTACACAAACGGGTCACAGGCATCTTGTGGAGGAGTCCGGGACTGTAATCGTTGGCAGGAGCCATATCGGCGAAACTGACAGTATATTTTTTCCACTCTTTGTTCTTCAAGGGGAAATACCAGTGCCCCAGAAATGCCTGATTTTCTCCGATGACGATATTGCCCCATTCATCGGAACCATCGCCCTTGACTTCAAAGGAGATCCCTTCGTAAAGAGTATTGATATCCTTCCCGCCGTCAAGAGGATAATCCATCGCCCACACAGAAGCGCGTGAAATGCCGGGAAGCAGTTTCAAAGCAACGATCTTTTCTTTTTCCTTGACTAATTGAGCGAACTGCTGTTTTCTCCAGACGCGGGGGCTCAAAAATCCCTTGAGGGGCACTTCAGCTGCAACAGAAAAACCGATGGCAGCTGCCAGCAAAAGCATCATTTTTTTCATAACATTACCCTTTTATGTTGATTTCCCGCAGCAGTAATGCCTTAAAGGGAAGAAAAAATATCAGTCGATGGGTTCCCGGGATCTGTCAAAAAGTTCTGCAACCTCTGCCTCAGGCTTTTTGCAAATAACAGAAACGATCACAGCAGCAAGGAGTCCTGCAATAAATCCGGGGATGATCTCATAAACCAAAGTTGATTTCAAGAAAACATACCACACTATATCCACGGCGAATCCCACAAGGATTCCGGCAAAAGCGCCCCAGTAGGTCAGCCGTTTCCAGTAAAGCGCCAGCAATATGACCGGTCCGAAAGAGGCTCCGAATGCTGCCCAAGCGCAGGAAACGAGCGCCATGAGCCCTTTGCATTCAGGACTTGCCGCAATCAGGAAGGCGACGATACTGATAAAAACCACAATGATCCTGCCCGCCCAGAGCATCTCTTTTTCAGAAGCATTTTTGCGGATGATGGGCTTGTAGAGGTCAGAAGCAAATGCCGAAGAAGAAGCAAGAAGCTGAGAGTCCGCCGTACTCATAGCTGCCGCAAGGATCGCCGACAATGTGATCCCCCCGAGAAAAACAGCGACGGTGGTCAGCCCGGTGGAACTGCCCACTGTATCAAAAACACTGCGTATCATGTTGATAAAGACCAGTTCAGACTGATTTCCCTTTATCAGAACATCACCAAGATATTTGCGTCCCACAAGTCCCACTGCACAGGCAGCAGCGAGAATCAGAACGAACCAGGTACAGCCGATGATCCGGGACTTTTTCATCTCTTTTTCATCCTTTACAGAGAAGTAGCGGATAAGGATATGGGGCATCCCGAAATATCCCAGTCCCCACCCGAGACCGGTGAGGATGTCGCTGCAGCTTTTCCAATCCATCTTTCCTGATGAAAGAAAATTCCAGTAGTTTTCAGACAACGCTGCCGCAGGAGCGCTAAAGGTTGCCGTATTCATGATGATCCCGCAGGCAATGGGGATCAACATCAAAGTGCCCAGCATGAGGAGTCCCTGAAAGAAATCGGTCCAGCAGACAGCATTGTATCCACCAAGGAAAGTATAGATCACAATAATGACCGTTGCCACGATCATGGCGATTTGAGGATCGACTCCCAGCACGGTGTTGAACAAAGTTCCACAGACATAAAGACTTGCCGCAGAATAAATGCAGTAGGTCACAACAAAGACAACGGCGGAAAGCACCATGATCTCTTTGCGTTCAGAGCAGAAACGGCGGGTAAGGAACTGGGGGATCGTAATAGAATCCCCCGCAACAATGGAGTAACGCCGTAACACCGGAGCCACCGTAACCCACGCAGTCACAGTACCGATCGAAAGACCGATAGCGATCCAGACCTGTCCCATGCCCCAAAGATAGATCGCTCCCGGCAATCCCATCAGGACCCAGGCACTCATATCCGAAGCCCCTGCCGAAAGAGCAGAGACCCAGCCGTTCATCATCCTGCCTCCCAGAAAGTAGGATTTTTCAGACCCCGATGAAGTTCTTTCTTTAATGAAAAAATAGACGCCGACGCCCAGGACCAGCAGCAGATACAGCCCCATGGCAACAAGTTCAGGTACTTTCATAAAAAATAAACTCCTTAATATTTGGTTTCAGACAAATCTGAGTAATATAGCACAAAACCGTCTCAAATTCAAGTATACTTTAACACTTTTCCCGTCCCGGCAGCTTGAATTGTATAAAAATCAGGTGTATATTTCGCAGCAGTCAATTTTTACCTGATCCAGAAAGGATATTTTCATGAGAAAAATCGTTGCCGTTGATTTTTATGACCTGATTCTCCAGCAGCACAGCCTTTACAGCCGGGAGGATATCGATCAGCTTTTCAGAGGATATGCAGCCATAGGGATCGACACCGTTATGTGGCGTCTTTCTGTCTGCGGACTCCTTCTCTACCGGACCAATACCCCTGACATGGTGCGCCCCGTCCCCGGTAATGATCATTTGACCAAAGCGGCAGAACTCCTCAAAAACTACGATCCCGCCGAAGCGGCTGTGCGCTGTGGAAAAAAATATGGTATCAAAGTGATCTTCTGGCTGACCATTTATGATGACAATGGACTGAAAATCAACGACCCTATGGAGTCTTCCTTCTGCAAAGAAAACCCTCAATACAGCTGGCGTTCAAAGGATGGTAAAGAGTATTTTCACGGCATACTTTCTTATGCCTACCCGGCAGTGGTTGAGTTCCGGATGCGCCAGATCAGAGAGATCCTCTCTTACGGCGGAGACGGTCTCTATTTGTGCAACCGTTCCCATTCCCGTCCCCGCCTTCTCTGCGAAGCCATCGCTGCCGGTCTCAACAAAAAAGATTCTGCCGCATACGGGCAGCTTTTTGAGTCTGAATACAAACGCTGCCGCGGCATTTTCGGGTATGATCCCCCGGCACTTGCGACTTACACAGGGGACCTTGAGGATGATATTGCATGGCAGAAACACCGGGGAAAATATTTTCTTTCCTTCATGGAACAGGTACGAAAGATCACTCCGGGAGAACTCTGGTTCGGATTGCGTTATCAATACGATCTCGGCTCTTTTATCTACGGCAAACACTTTTTCGACTGGGAGCGTCTCACGGACGGAACCCTTGCGGATGCTCTGCTTTATGAACTCCAGGTCCCCAATTACGACAAAGAGGAGGATTTCCCTGAATTCTACCGGGAGACATCAACCGGAAAATATCTGTGGCTGAATCTTCATCATACCAAACCGGACACTATATTGCGCCTTCATGCTGAGTGCCTTGAAAGGTGGCGTCCCCGTCTGGACGGCATCGTCATGTTTGAAGCTTTCAACATGACTTACAATCCTCAGTACCGGGAGTTCATCAAGCACTTCTGATCTTCTTCAATCAACCAGGTATCGGAAGAGCCCGGTATTGTAGGTAAATCCTGCCCCTGTATCGTGCATGGTGCTCAACAATGCCGTGGGATAAATATCTGTGTGTCCGTCAACATGGACCAGCATTCCTTTTTTGGCATTGTAGTGTCCCCACTTGAGTCCGGCGAAATTAGTTCCGGGAGCGAGATTGGCGCCGTTGGGGATGCCGTTTGGACGAGTATCGATGTTCCATGCCCTTCTGGAAGGAGTGCGTATCAGAGACCACTTTGCCTGCCGGTATCCTCCGGGAGCCACTTTGCTGCCCCGCGCCATGATGGAAATGGTAAAATCGATCTTAGCTCCGTAAGTTTTGGTGGTTGCATCAGGCTGTGAAGAGCAGGAGAAAGCTCCCGGTTTGGTGTAACGGACCATACTTTTGGGGGATTGACTCAAGCGGTAGTGGTCTCTTTTGCCGTATCCTGCGTATGAAGACAACATCACATACCAGGTACCGGTTCCGGGAGGTGCATACCCGGAATAGCTGCCGTTGGGATGGTACGAAAAGGGTGCATAGTCCTTGTTGTCATCGGCGTACATGGAAGAATAAGTCCCTGCACTTTTCAGATTATTGACGCAATGGGTGGCTTTACCTCTGTCCCGTGCCTGCTGCAAAGCGGGCAGAAGCATGGCGGCAAGGATAGCGATAATCGCAATTACAACAAGAAGTTCAATCAATGTGAAAGAGGCAGCAAAAGTTTTTTTCCGACAGTTTGAAGCATCCATAATCCGACTCTCCTGCATGTCATGATCAAATTTTCTGTCAAAAGAGGTAATTTCAAAAGGGGTAATTTCAATTTTTTTTGAAATTGCCTCAAAGGGCTGAACTGCTGCTAATGTACTCCAGAAAAAGCGCAAAGTCAAGGAGCAAATGCGATTTTTTCAGAAAAAATTTCTTACGGCAAATTGTAATACACTCCATACTGTGCTAAATTATGTGGATGTACGATCAAAATAAACTCCGCAACTTTCGGGAAAACATTTTTATGAAAATCGCCATTTGCATCAAGCAGGTCCCGGGGACCACCGCCGTTGAAGTGGATCCTGTCACAGGGACACTGAAACGGGATGGGGTCGAGTCAAAGCTCAATCCCTGCGATCTGTATGCTCTTGAAACCGCCTTGCGCCTGAAAGGATCCTGCGGCGCCCATCTGACTGCCGTAACTATGGGACCGCCTCAGGCTCAGAGCATCCTTCGTGAAGCCTTTATGATGGGCGTGGATGAAGCACTCCTCGTTTCTGACCGGAAATTTGCCGGTTCAGATGTGCTGAGTACCAGCTACACTCTGGCACAGGCTTTGCAAAGTGCCGGGAATTTCGATCTGATCATCTGCGGCAGACAGACCACCGATGGCGATACGGCACAGGTGGGATCGGAACTTGCCGAATTGATGAATATTCCTCATGCCGCCAATATCACAGAGATCCGTGGTATTGAAGAAAACACATTGCACGCAACAGCCCTGCTCCCGGGGAGCAGACTTCAAATCGCCATTAAGCTCCCCGCGTTGATTGCCGTTGACGAATCCATCGCAGAGCCCCGTCTGCCCTCCTACAAGCTGAAACTTGCAACAGCAGACAGAGAGATCAAAACCCTTTCCCTCAAGGACTTTGCCGACACCGACGAAAACCACTACGGTCAGAATGGCTCCCCCACCCGGGTGGTGCGGGTGTTCCCCCCTGAACACAACACTCTTCAGGAACGCTGGGAAGGCAGCGGCAAAGAGAATGCCACACGCCTCGCCGCATTTCTTGAAGAGGGCAAATTCCTTCAAAATCCCAGGTGACACTTATGAGCAAGATCATTGTACACAACGAAAATGTGAAAGATTTGTCCGGAATTGCCGAACTCTGTCCCTTCGGTGCCATTGAGATCACAGACAATAAAGTTTCCATCAATGCCGGATGCCGTATGTGCCGTCTTTGCACCAAACGCGCCCCCGGAATTTTTGAATTTCAGGAAAGTGCCCTTCCTCAAATCGACAAATCTCAGTGGCAGGGCATTGCCGTGGCGGCAGAGCTGACAGAGAAAAACGAACTCCACCCCGTCACATTGGAACTTTTGGGCAAAGCCAGAGAACTTGCCGCAAAAGTCGATCACAAAGTCCTCGCCTTTGTTGCCGGATCTCAAGTGAATGACGCCGCAGATGCCCTTGTCAGCTATGGTGCGGACGAGGTGGTGGTCTATGATGATGAAGCCTTGAAATATTTTCGGGTAGAACCCTATACAGCCGCCCTTGAAGATTTCATCAAACTCCGTCATCCATCCGTGGTGCTGGTGGGCGGCACGATGATCGGCAGACAGTTTGCTCCCCGGGCAGCGGCAAGGTTCCGTACCGGATTGACCGCTGACTGCACGGTGCTTGATATCAAAGAAAACACCGACCTCGAACAGATCCGTCCGGCTTTCGGCGGCAACATCATGGCGCATATCAACACCCCAAACCACCGTCCTCAGTTCGCAACGGTGCGCTACAAAATCTTCCCCTTCCCTGAGAAGTTGGCAAATCCCCGGGGCGTCAAAACTTTCCGCACACTCCCCCAAGAGCAGCTGCGTTCTGCTGTGACCATTGAAAAGGCAGAGCCGCTCCCCGAAGAACAGGGCATTGAAGAAGCTCAGGTCATCGTCGCCGCCGGAAAAGGAGTCAAGCGCCAGGAGGATCTGAAAATGATCCGTGACCTTGCCGAAGCGCTCCACGGCAAAGTGGCGGGGAGCCGCTGTCTGATCGAAGCCGGGTGGCTGGATCACAAACAGCAGATCGGTCTTTCAGGCAGAACAGTTGCCCCCAAACTCATCATCTGCTGCGGCATTTCAGGTTCTGTCCAATTCGCTGCAGGAATGAAGGGAGCTGAAAAGATCATTGCCATCAATAATGATCCCAAAGCCTCCATCTTCAAGATCGCCCACATCGGCATTGTGGGGGACATCTATGAAGTGATCCCTGAACTGCTGGAACAAATCGCACAGAAAGGAACTCTCTCATGAGCAGCTTTACCCGCCTTGATGCAAAACATATAGCCGAAATCCAAAAACTTGTTTCAGAAGTTCTCACAGGTTCAGACATCCACGAAGACTATTTTCACGACGAACTGGCAGGCGCCCCCCATCCTCCTGAAGCGGTGGTGCGCCCCCGTTCCACAGCCGAAGTTTCGGCTTTGATGAAATACGCATACGCCAACAACATCCCCGTCACCCCCAGAGGTCAGGGAACCGGACTTGTGGGCGGTTCTGTCTCGCTCCACGGCGGTATCATGCTGGATATGACCGCCATGAACAAGATCCTTGAGATCGACCGGGAAAACCTGACCATGACCGTGGAACCGGGCGTGCTTTTGATGGAGATCCCCCCTGCCATTCAGGATATGGGACTCTTTTACCCCCCCGATCCCGGCGAAAAAAGCGCCTCCATCGGGGGCAACATAAGCACCAATGCAGGCGGTATGCGGGCGGTCAAATACGGCGTCACCCGGGATTATGTGAGAGGTCTTGAAGTGGTCCTTGCAGACGGCAGGATCATGGAACTGGGGGGCAAAGTCGCAAAAAACAGCTCCGGCTACAATCTGCTGCAGTTGATCGTAGGCAGCGAAGGGACTCTCGCTGTCGTGACCAAAGCTATACTGAAGCTGATTCCCCTCCCCCCCAAAGCCATCAGTCTGCTGGTCCCCTTCCCCACCCTTGCTCAAGCCATTGGAACAGTGCCTGAGATCATAAAATCAAAGAACACCCCCACCGCAGTGGAGTTCATGGAACGCTCCGTCATACTGGCGGCAGAAGAGTTTTTAGGTCGCTCCTACCCCGATAAAAGTTCCGATGCTTATTTGCTTTTGACCTTTGACGGGAACTCTACAGAGGAAATCGAAAAAGCATACGATGACGCCGCACAGATCTGTCTTGCCAACGGTGCTTTGGATGTGCTTATTTCCAATACCCCTGAGCGTAACGAATCCATCTGGAAAGCCCGTGGTGCTTTCCTTGAAGCCATCAAAAGCTCCACCACAGAAATGGATGAGTGTGACGTGGTGGTCCCCCGGCGGCTTATTGCTGAATTTATCAACTATTCTGCTACTTTGGAAGAGCGTTTCGGGATCCGTATCCGCAGTTTCGGACACGCAGGCGACGGCAACCTGCACATCTACATCCTGCGGGATCAGCTGCCCCGGAAAGAGTGGGAAGAAAAGCTACAGCAGGTCTTCGACGCCCTCTATGCCAAAGCCTTTGAAATGGGAGGACAGGTTTCGGGCGAACACGGTATCGGCTATGTGAAACGCCCCTTCCTCAAAGAATCCAGAGGCAATGACCAGCTGGAACTGATGGCGGCGATCAAACACGCCTTTGACCCCAAAGGCATATTGAATCCCGGAAAAGTTTTCTGAAGCAGAGGTAAAATTGAATCATGACTGAAATAAAAATACCATGCGGAAGGAATTTTCTTTCAGCACAAGTTCCTGAATCTGAACTGCTGGGGATCTTTCATGCGGCATTGCCTCAGGCTGCGCCGGATCCAGATGCTGAAGTGAAACGGGCGATGGAGTCCCCTATCGACTCCCCTCCCCTTTCCGAGCTTGCCCGGGGCAAAAAAAATGCGGTCATCATCATAAGTGACCACACCCGCCCCGTCCCCAGTCGTCACATCCTGCCTTTGATGCTGGCAGAGTTGCGTAAAAACAATTCCGCCATTGACATCACACTGCTGGTTGCCACGGGATTCCACCGCCTGACGACACAGGAAGAACTGCGCAGCAAGGTGGGGGATAAAATCTTTGAAGAAGAAAAAATCGTTGTCCACGATTCAGGTGATCCCGCCATGCTGCAAAAAATCGGCACTCTGCCCTCCGGAGGAGAGCTGATCGTCAACAAACTTGCCCTTGAAGCAGATCTCCTTGTCTCAGAGGGATTCATCGAACCCCATTTCTTCGCCGGATTTTCCGGAGGCCGCAAAAGCGTCCTCCCCGGTATTGCGGCACGGAAAACAGTTCTTGCCAACCACTGTGCTGAGTTCATCGCCCATCCCAAAGCACGGACAGGCTCCATTCCCGGCAACCCCATACATGAAGACATGCTGTTTGCTGCCAAAGCCGCGAAACTTGCCTTTGTTGTCAATGTGGTCATCGACCAGAAAAAACAGATCGTCAAAGCCTTTGCGGGCAATGTTGAATCAGCTCACGCCGCCGGATGTGCCTTTCTGAAAGATCTTGCCGAAGTAAAAGTCCCCGAATCTGATATCGTTATCACCAGCAACGGGGGCTTTCCTCTTGATCAGAACCTTTACCAGTCCGTCAAAGGCATGACCGCAGGAGAAGCCGCCGTGCGCCCCGGAGGCGTCATTATCATCTGCGCCGCCTGTAACGACGGCCACGGGGGAGAATCTTTCAGAAAAACTCTTGCAGACTCTCCCTCGCCTCAGGCAGTCCTGGAAAAGATCCTTCAAGTTCCCCGGAACAAAACAGTTCCCGACCAGTGGGAATCCCAGATCCTCGCCAGAGTCCTGACCAAAGCAGAAGTTATACTGGTATCTCCTGAAATCGATCCGGAGTTACCCCTTTCAATGCACTTGAAGCACGCCTTTTCTCTTGAAGAAGCTTTGCAGAAAGCAAGGACTCTCTGCAACACAGCCGTGCCCCGCATTTCCGTCATACCTGACGGCGTTTCAGTGATCGTCACCAACTAAAAGTTAAAATAGAAGGAAAACAAAAAAAATGTCAGCTTGGGTCATCAATATCCTTTTGGGTATTCTCGGCGGTGTCATGCTCTACTACGGAGCAGAGTTCTTAGTCAAAGGCGGTGTTTCCATCGCCTTGAAATTCAAAATTTCTCCTCTGGTCATAGGTTTGACCCTTGTCGCCTTCGCCACCAGTGCTCCGGAACTGGCAGTCAGCATCAACGCCTCGTTGAAGGGACACGGCGATGTGGCGCTGGGTAATGTGGTGGGCTCCAACATCTGCAACATCGCTCTCATACTGGGACTTTCGGCACTGATCGCCCCCCTGCCAATCAACCGGAAACTGCTGAAGCTGGATATGCCGCTGATGATGGCTGCCTCTCTGGTGCTGCTTCTCTTCTTCTGGCTCAGCAACGGTGTCAACCGCTGGCAGGGAGCCATTCTCTTTGCCGGAGTCGTCTCTTACACTGTCTGGTCCGTTTATTCCTCCCGCAAAGAAGGAGTTTCAGAAGATGACGGCGGAGATGAAGTGGAAATCAAAGAGGTCAATACTTTTCTTTCCATCGGACTGGTCATTGCCGGTTTGCTGACTCTGGTTTTCGGAGCTAAATTTTTCGTTGGCTGTGCTACTTTCATTGCCGCAAAACTGGGAGTTCCCGAGGCAGTGATCGCTCTGACCATCGTTGCCTTCGGCACCAGTCTGCCCGAACTTGCAACCTCTGTTGTGGCTGCCCTCAAACACGAACAGGATATCGCCATCGGCAATGTGGTAGGGTCAAACATCTTCAACATTCTCAGCATCCTGGGCATTTCCCCCATGATCAAGCCTGTCGCGGCACGGGACATAAACTATCTTGATTTCGGAGTCATGCTCGGCGTGGCTCTGGCATTGTGGCTGATGATGATTTTCGGCAAAAAAATCACCCGCACGGAAGGCTTATTTTTTCTGCTCATCAATACAGCTTATGTGGGATATCTGGTTTACCGTGTCATATAAGCATAGCCTCAAGCTCTCAAAACTTCCTTCCTTTTCACGGGCAGGAAGTTTTTTATTTGACTTGTCAAAGCAAACATGCTATGTTATAGAGTGTTCATGTAAACGATTCAGGAGTTTTTGCGGCAATGCTTCAACAATACATCACTCCCGGAAGGGAAATTTTTTATGCCGGGGAAAGTATTACTGTTGAACTGGTCAATATTCCCGCCATTCCCGGCAAAGCGGTCTTCAGAAGCAATCTGAAGGGAGTCAAACAACGCAGAGAGGAAATACTCCGCCACCATGAAGAGGGGAGCGATTTTCAGGATCTTGACTGGCAGGATATTGAGATCCCCGGCAATGGCGCAAAACGGAGCCTGACTCTGCCCCTTACCGAAATCGGTATCTTTGAAGGCAAATGCTGCTTTATTCCAGCAGACGGTTCCCCTATCATCTGGTGCCATGGAGATAATCAGAGATTCAAGGTCGTCAGCGCCTCAGCCATTTCAGGGACGACCATATACGCCGCCTTCGTCCGTCAGTTCGGACGGAACCTTTACAGATCCTGCAGTGATGCGGAACCTGCTGAAGCATCTTTTCTGGACAAACAGAAATTCACCGTCATCCCCCCCTCCGGCACCTTCCGGCAGCTCAAAAAGCAGTTGGATCACATATTCAACACTCTGAACTGCCGCATACTGCAGCTGCTCCCCATCCATCCTGTCCCCTCTGAATACGGACGCATGGGCAGATTCGGCAGTCCTTTTGCCGCTCTCGACTACTTTGCCGTTGAGCCTTCTCTTGGGGAATTCGACCCCAAAGCGTCGCCTATGGAGCAGTTTGAAGAACTGGCAGATGCCGTTCATTCAAGGGGAGGAAAACTTTTTCTTGATATCCCCGTCAACCACACCGGCTGGGCGTCAAAACTCCAGCAGGAACATCCTGAATATTTCGTAAGAAAAGAGGACCACACCTTTGAAAGTCCCGGTGCATGGGGCATTGTCTGGGCGGATCTGTGCAAACTTGACTACAACAAAAAAGAGGTCTCAGAAACCATGGCAGAGGTCTTCCTTTTCTGGTGCCGCAAAGGGGTGGACGGATTCCGTTGTGATGCCGGATACATGGTTCCTGAAAAGGCGTGGGATTACATCGTTGCAAAAGTCAGAAGTGCCTTCCCCGACACGACCTTTCTTCTTGAAGGATTGGGGGGACCGCTGGAAGTACAGGAGCGTCTGCTCAGACACTCCGGTCTGGATTGCGGCTACTCTGAAATGTTTCAGAACTACTCCCGTTCCGGCATTGAATACATGCTGCAGATCATGGACCGCAGTGCCGGATACGCAGGAAATTTGGTCAACTTTTCAGAAACTCATGACAACAACCGTCTTGCATCCTCAGGAAAAACTTTTGCAAAGTTGCGTTTTCTGGTCTGCGGTCTGCTTTCCACCAACGGCGCCTTCGGATTTGCCAACGGAGCTGAATTTTTTGCGGAGGAAAAAATAGATGTCCACGGAGATTCCGCCTTGAACTACAGCAGCCGTGAGAATCTCTGCCCCCTTATCGGCAGGATCAACTTTCTTCTGACCGCCCATCCCGCCTTTACCGGAAACTCCCGTCTGAAATGTGTCACCGCCAACGAAGGTGAAGTTCTGGCAGTGCTGCGCAGCAGTTGTGACGGAAGAGCGCGTGTACTTGTGCTGTTGAATCTTGATTGTTCACAAAGTAATTATGTAAAATTCCCGGGGATCCTGCCCGATTCAGGCAAAGATCTTCTGAGCGGAGAAACGCTGTTTTTCAACAGACACGGAGATACATCAGGCATAGAAATCCCTCCCGGGAGCGGCTTTGCCGTGGAACTTGACAACTGCTGCTGCGCAGACCCGGGCGTTGCCCAAAGGATCCGGCTCATGGAAAAGCGCGCCTTCTGCGCTTTGCGCCCCGGCGAAAACGAAAAGCTCCCCGCCGTCTCTTTCACAGATTCCCCCTGGGAGTTTGCCGCTGAACTTGCCGGTATGACGCCTGCTCCTTTAAGTGTCTGGGAGGGTCCACGGGATCAAAGACGCATTCTCCCTATTCCCTGCGGAGATCTTCTTTTCGTCACCGATCCCGCCCCTTTCCGCTGTGCCATTCCGGAGTTTGGGACAGGCTTCATCAGCAGCGTCCCAATGAAAGACGGCACTTTCGGCGCACTCCTGATCCTTGAAGAAAATCCTCTTCCAGTCAGGCGCACTCTCACACTGCTTTTTGAATCTTTTGAGCAGGATCGCTGTCAAAAAACAAAAAATCTTCTCTGCCAGCTTCCCCGGTATGACAAGTTTTCCTTCCGGCAAAATTTTTCCGGGAAGGAAGTTCTGAGCCGTTCGCTCCAGGCTTTCGGTTCCAATGACAGCAGTTCTTATGCTCTTTTCCCTGCTTCATGGGAGCAATTTTCAAGTAAGTATGAATCATTCCTTGCTGTCAACAATGCTTCTGCTGTTCCTGTTGACCGTTACTGTATGTTTACAGGTCTCAGCATCTATCTTGTCGTTGAAGGTTACTCCAGAAAAGTTGACAGCAGCTGCCTTGTCAGCTACTCCCCCGGAAGTGAAAACAGCGGCATCTGGCATTTCAATGTCCCCGCAGGTCAGGGGCGCAGCATGGCGCTGGAGCTCCAGTTCCGTTTTGCCTTTTCCGGAAACGCCATGACCCTGACCTTCCGCCGGAGTCAAAGCTCCGGACTCCCCCCATCCACGCCCGCAGCCATCATACTGCGTCCGGATGTGGAAGACCGGGTCAACCACACAGTCACCAAAGCAAGCACCGGTCCTGAGTGGCAATTCCCTGCCGCCGTGCAGGATTTTCCGGAGGGATTCGATTTCGCGCCCGGGAAAAGGAAACTCCAGCTCCGCCTTGACAAGGGGAAGTGGATCTCTGAAAAAGAGTGGCACTACATGTGCGATCTTCCGGCGGAGCGTTATTACGGTCTGGAGGACAAAACAGACCGCTTCAGCCCCGGCTACTTTCACGCATTCCTGAACGAAAACGACTCCTTCACCCTCACAGCCTCAGTCGGCACTCTTTCCAACTGCCAATGGGAGCTTGAGAAAACAGATTCCACCGATCCCCTCATCGCCGCCATGCGCCGCTTTGTGGTAAAACGGGGCGACCTGAGTACGGTCATTGCCGGCTACCCCTGGTTTTTGGATTGGGGACGCGATACCCTGATCGCTCTGCGGGGCTTGCTGAAAGCAGTTGAATTTCAGGAAAAATGCAAAAATATCATCCGCGCCTTTGCCGGTTTTGAAGAAAAGGGAACCATCCCCAATGTCCTTCTGGGCAACAATGCTTCAAACCGGGATACCAGCGATGCGCCCCTTTATCTCATTGCAGGCGTCCGGGACTACATCAACGAAACAGGGGACAGACAAATCCTTGACGCAGACTGCAGCGGCAGAAAACTTTCGGAAATAATCGACTCCATCATTTCCCATTACATTACAGGCACCCCCAACGGGATCCGCATGGATGAGGAAAGCGCCCTGATTTTCAGTCCTTCCCATTTCACCTGGATGGACACCAACTTTCCGGCAGGAACTCCCCGGGAGGGCTATCCTGTTGAGATCCAGGCGCTCTGGTATGCTGCGCTCAAGTTTGCCGGAAAAAATGAGCTGGCGCACAAAGTGCAAAGCTCCATTGAAAAATATTTTTTCCCTGATTTCTGCGAAGGCGCCTCCGATTGTCTCCACTGCAGCAGCGGCGTTCCGGCATCACAGGCAGAGCCCGACGATCATATCCGTTCCAACGCTCTGCTGCTCATTACCATGGGCGCAATAAAGAAAAGTGCATTATGCGAAAAAATACTCCGCAGTTCGGCACAGCTGCTGATCCCCGGAGCGATCCGTACTCTGGCAGACCGGAAGGTCCGTTATCCCCTGCCGGTCTGCAGGGACGGCAGAGTGCTCAATGATCCTTACTACCCCTACTGCGGGACCTATGCGGGCTCAGAAAATGAATCCAGAAAAAAGGCTTATCACAACGGAACCGCCTGGTGCTGGCCGTTCCCGGCATACTGCGAAGCCCTTCTTTACTGCGGCGGAGCAAAGCAGAAAGAGCGGGCGTTGAGTCTTCTTTCCTCAGGGGCGGAATACTTTGAACAGGCGATCCCCGGGCAGTTTTCAGAGGTGGCAGATGGCTCTGCGCCCCACCGGGCGGGCGGCTGTCCGGCACAGGCGTGGAGCGTCACAGAGCTCTTCAGGGTCCGGGAAATCCTGCAAAATTTCTGAATGCCCTTGAAAAAACAGTGATCCCGGGTTATATTATATGGATAATATAAACAAAAAACTAAGAGGCAATTTCAAAACTCCTCAAAATTGTCAAAGCGCCCTCGCTTCGATCTGACAAAGGGAGCGTTTTCGGCTGTTACCTTACAGGTAGCAACCTCAAACTACCCTTTGCAGCTCTT
>JAZODE010000126.1:0-33255 GCA_045596885.1 Victivallaceae bacterium | reverse complement strand
GGGAGCGTTTTTCCGCCTTCGCATAAAGCTACGGCGGGACAAGCGGCTGTTACCTTACAGGTAGCAACCTCAAACTACCCTTTGCAGCTCTTTGCGAATGGCATCTTTGCCATTTTTTGAATGACTTTTGAAATTACCTCTACTTCTTATCTTTTTTGATGCTGCGGAGCATGGGGAGGGCATCGGCGGGATTTTCGGGCCATTCGTGTTTGGGGTAGCGGGCTTTCATCTCTTTTCTGACCAGGGCGTAGCTGCCCTGCCAGAAGCCGGGCAGATCAGAAGTCGTCTGCACCGGACGCATGGCAGGGGAAAGGAGTTCGATACGCAAAGGCAGTTTCCGCGACCCTACAGCGGGGTGGAGCTTCACCCCCAGCATCTCCTGCAGTTTCACTGACAGAAGGGGTTCTTCCCCTGAATAATCGATCCTGTGTTCGGCTCCGGCGGGGGTGCGGAACTTTTCAGGGTAGAGGGCATTGAGTTTTTCGTAAAGAGCGTGATCCAGCAGTGAACGCAGGACTCCTGACCACTCCAGACGCTCCAGACGGTTCAGGGCGTTGAGTTCGGGGAAGTAACTCCAGCTCAGATCGGCAAGCTCTCTTTCGCTCCATCCGGGGAAGGTTTCCGGATCGTTTCTGTGGGCGAAGCGGAGCCTTTCCCAAAGGGCGCGTCCCGCCTTGTCCCCGGCGGGGATCAGGGGTATCCCCCGTTTCAGAGCGGCATCAAAAATGCCCTGAGCCAACTCTCCCGGTTCGGGCTGTGCCGGTGTTTCAGAAAGGACCATGGCGCCCAGCAGAGTTTCTTTGCGGCAGAGGAGCTTTGAAGTGCTTTCATCAAAGTAACAGCGGCGGCGCTCAGTGATCCGGGAGCGGAAGCGGTCAAGAAGGAACGCAGCAGCAACCGCTGCCCCCTTGAAAATAGTTCCGTCGCCGGAGCTCTTCCCCCCCAATTCCGCCGCAACGATAAATTCGCTTTTGCCCAGAGGATCCTTTTCATCCACCTTGCCGCCCCTGCCGTTGTAAAGGGTGTAAACGCCCCTTTTTTTGCCCCGCATTTTAGCGGCTCTGTCCGGGAATCCCGCCAGCAGCAGCTCCCCGCAGCAGGAGGTATCCTGAAAAGCACTTTCCGTGCGGGTGATGCGCCTGAGCTGCTCCATGGTCATGCGGCAGCTGCGGTAAGAGTTGATGTGGCGCCGCAGGTGGTCGATGTGGAGCTCCAGATCGGCGGAGTCAGGGAATGTGGTATCGGTACGGTTTTCCAGAAGTGCGGCGATCTCAATGGCAAGGGGTGTCAGGTTCCGCCTGACGCCTTCGGCGATGATGGCACCCACTCTGGGGTGGAGGGGATAACGGGCGATCTCTCTGCCAAGGGGCGTGGGACGCCCCTCTTTGTCAAGGGCTCCCAGTAAATTGAGCAAACGCAAGGACTCCAGACATCCTTTTTCCGGAGGAGCATCCAGCCAGGTCATATCTTCCGGACGAGCCCCCCAGAGGGCGAGTTCCAGCATGAGAGAACTCAAATCACAATCGAGGATCTCCGGTGCCCGGAACTCTTTTCTGCCCTGATGGGAGCTCCTGGTCCAGAGCCGCAGAGCCTTTCCGGGAGCGGTCCTTCCGGCGCGTCCGGAACGCTGGTCGGCGGAGGCACGGGAGATCATGACCGTTTCCAGAAAGGTCAATCCGCTTCTGATGTCGGTGCGGGGAACTCTTTCAAAGCCGCAGTCGATGACACAGCGCACATCGTCGATGGTCAGACTGCTTTCCGCCACATTGGTGGCAAGGACCACCTTGCGGCAGCCGGGAAGTGCCGGAGCAAGAACAGAACTCTGATCGCTCAAGGGGAGCATACCGTGGAGCTCTTCAAGAATGATCTTTTCCCCCAGATTCCCTTCAAGAAGCGCAGCACACCTTCTGATTTCCCCGATGCCGGGGAAGAAGGCAAGGAGATTGCCCTCTGTCTCAGGGAGCATACGCAAAACGGCTTTCGCCATCTCTTCAGGAATATTGTCCCCGGCAACATTTTCATCACTCCAGAGCTGTTCCACGGGGAACTCCCTGCCGGGGACCTGCAGGGGCTCAGAACAACCCAGCACTCCGGCGGCACGGGATGACTCCAGCGTGGCGGACATGACCACCACCTTCAGATCTTCTCTGAATCCCCGGCAGCTTTCCAGCACAAAGGCAAAGAGCAGATCACATTCGGCGGATCTTTCGTGGAATTCATCAAAAATGACCACTGCCGTATCTTCAAGACCGGGATCCTCCTGGATCTTCCGCAGCAGCACCCCGGGGGTCATGGTCATAATGCGGGTGCGGTCGCTGAAACAGTGGTCGTTTTTCACTGAATATCCCACTGTCTGCCCCACCTTTTCCCCCAAGAGGGCGCTGATGCGCAAAGCAGCGGCAGAAGCCGCCACCCGCCGGGGCTCCACCATGATGACTTTGCCATGGGGGAACTCCTGCGCCAGAGCGCCGGGCACACAGGTGGTCTTGCCCGCACCCGGAGCGGCGGAAAGAAGCAGGTTCCCCTCTTCACGCACCCGGCGGCGGATCTCAGCAAGGTAAGGCTCTATGGGCAGACTCATGCCCCGGAACTCTCCTCACGCCGCTCCTGCCGGGCAATATCCCAGCAGCGGTAGATCTGGGGCACAAGGTACTTGATGACCGACGCCGCAGGCAGCGCAAGGATCATACCGGCGATACCGGCGAAAATCGCTCCCAGCAGAACCACGATAATGGTTTCAAGGGTGGTCAGTCCCAGAGACTCCCCGATGACCATGGGGTAGAGAATAAACTGTTCGATGACGCCGTTGTAGAGCAGATAACAGCAGAGGATCAGCACCAGTTGGGTGACGCCGGGATCTCCGGCAAGGTATGTGACAAGCAAGGTAAGGGCGCATGAGAGGATGGGCCCCACATAAGGCAGCAGCAGACCGCATCCGGCGATGATGCCCAGTATGGGGAAATAGGGAAGATCCAATATACCGAAAAGGATGGTGTAGACCGTGCTGTCAATGACCACCAGTGTCAGATATCCTCTGACCCAGATCCGCAGACGGCTGAAAACGCCGCTCAGGATCCTCTGGGCTTCGGCAAGGGTCGTGTCGGAAACATTGGGCAGCCAGCGGCTGACCAGTATGGTCCTGACGGCATAAGCCCCCCGTGAATCGTTGCCTGAGGAGCTTTTGAACTCCGCCATCTTCATGAGAAAGAGCATTCCGAAAAAGAGGGTCAGCAGCAGATCGCAAACCAGTGTGCCGATGAATCCCATAACATTGAAAACAAAGGCAAAGAGTCCCCCTGAACGGCGCCAGAGCATGGCGGCAAGTTCATTGCGGGTCTTTTCATCACGGAGCGTGGATTCCGCCTTTTCAATAAGATAGCGGGCAGCGGGGAAAGACATGAGCTTTTCCCTGAGTCTCAGGAGCTCCGGGGGGGCTTGGGGGGCTTTGGGGGCTCCGGTCTCTTTTTGAACTGTTTTTTTGTTCTCAAGCTCCCCCTGCCGGAGCGTCTGAGCTGCCGGACGGAGCTTTTCACCGATGCCCCTGAGGTAGTAGGAGCTCAACATATAAACGCCTCCGGTAAAGATACCGATGGCGACCAGTGCGGCAAAGGCAGTCTGCCCCACGGCACGGGCGATGATCTTCTGCTCCTCTTTTTTTGCCAGCTGCTCCGGAGTGGGGGCGTTGTCGCTTTCCCGGCGTTTCAGAGCAGAAGCAAGTTTGCCGGGGAGCCAGCAGAGTCCTGAGGTGATTTTGCCCAGATAGAAACCGATGCCTTTTTTCTGACGCCAGTTCCGTTCCAGATACTGTTCCAGGGGCAGCAGCAGATAGGCGACGATCAAGCCGAAAATCACCGATCTCAAAAGGGTCGCCGTAAGAATGAAGACGGCAATGACGATCAGTGCGGCAATGATACCTGCTCCTGAACGCAGCAGCTGACGGCGGCGTTCGGCGCTGCGGGCGATCTCTTCCCGGATCGCTTCAAACTTTTCCTCCGCCACTCCGGCGAGCCGGACACAGTTTTTAAGTTTTTCTTCTGCTTCGGGGATCCCGTCGGAGCGGTAGACCATGGCGGCGGCAAAGCGGATGAAACGCTCTCTTTTTTCCGGGGGCACCTCACAGAGAGAGCAGCCGATACCCTCTTCATCACAGAGGGGGACCGACTCCAGTTCCTGCCACACCTGTTCAGCATTGATATCGGGCGAAAGCTCATCCATGACCCGGCAGAAGAGGGCTTCTGCCCGGGGATCCATTACGCCGTCCCGGGTAAAAAGATACTTGAGAAAGCGGTAAAAAGGCACCCTGGCATTTTCCTTGCTGCGGAAAAAGGAGGCAGCTGTGGTCAGGGAATCGTGGAGGGCATTTTTGCCGCCCTGCCGCAATCCCCTGAGCCCTTTGCGGATATCCCGGAGCAGACTCATGACGGTATGCCGTTTACTTTACGACCACACCGGAACCGGCGACGACTTCACCGATCCGGCAGGCTTTGAAGCCGCAGTTGTTGATAAGTTCGACAGCCTGACCGGCTTCGGCGGCGGGCACGAACCAGACCATACCCACGCCCATGTTGAAGACGCGGTAGGCTTCTTCGTGGTCCACTTCGCCCTTTTCCACCATCAGAGAGAAGATAGGGGGCACGGGCATATCTTTCACATCAAAGACCACGCCCACGCCTTCGGGAAGGATCCGGGGGACATTGTCATAGAGACCGCCGCCGGTGATATGGGCGATACCGTCCAGACTGAGACCGGCTTCAAGAGCGGCTCTGATGGCGGGGTAGTAGCAGATGTGGGGCTTGAGGAGCGCTTCGCCGATGCTTTCGCCTTTGAGTTCGGCGGGCTTGTCGTTGACGGTGAATCCTGCCTTGTCAAAGAGGATCTTCCGTGCCAGACTGAAACCGTTGGTGTGGAGTCCGTTGGAGTTGATCCCCACGGCGACATGTCCGGGGGCGATCTTTTCGCCGGTGATGATCTTTGATTTTTCGATGATACCGGTGATGACACCCACCAGGTCAAAGTCATTGCCGTACATGCCGGGCATCTCAGCCGTTTCGCCTCCCAGCACGGCGCAGTTGGCAGCCTTACAGGCGTTGGCGATACCGGCGAGGACCTGTTCGTAAAGGGGGGAACGCAGCTTGCCGATACCGATGTAGTCCATGAAATAGACCGGTTCGGCGCCCTGAACGGCGATATCGTTGATACAGTGGTTGACGATATCGTAGCCCACGGTGTCATATTTTTCCATCATCATGGCGACCATGAGTTTGGTTCCCACGCCGTCGATGCTTGAGACCATGACGGGCTCTTTGTATTTGCTCAAATCGATCTGGAAGAGTCCGCCGAATCCCCCCACGGGAGCCAGCATTTCAGGGCGGCGGGTGGCAGCCAGAAGAGGTTTCACATCTTTGAGCAGATCGGTGGCAAGGTCGATATCCACCCCGGCATTTTTGTAAAGTTCACTTTTAGCCATGATCAGAAATTCCAGAATTTTTTGGTTCCGTCGTAAGCGATGGAACGGGCGATGTTAAGGGCGATCTCCTCGGGCATCTGACCTCTGCCGACCATGTCGCCCAGAACGTCGGAAAGAACCCGGCGGAACATTTCAAAACGGGAGCCGTAGCTCAGGAGTTTGCGGCTGTCGGAAACCATACCGGCAAAGTTCATCAGCGTATCCACAGCGCCGATGTACTCCAGCTGGCGGCGCATACCGATGGGGGTGTCGCAGAGCCACCAGGCGGAGCCCAGAGAGAGCTTGGCACCGAAAGCTCTGGAAATGGTGGCAAGAGTTGCCTGATGTCCCTGATCCAGACAGTAGAGGACGACTTTGAGCTTGTTGTCGAACTGGTTCAGGAAGTTGCACAGAGCAGGCGCATAATCCAGATAGTGATTGCTGATGTCGCCGCCCACATCGGGTCCCATGGTGTCAAAGAGGCTCTTGCGGACATCACGGACAGCCCCCAGATGCAGCTGAGTCACCCAGCCGGTCTCGCTGTTGAGACGGGCACACTCGGTGAGGAAGGCGCCCATGTAGCAGTTCATCTCGTCGTTGGTGAGGGCTTCGCCAGCCATAGCCTTTTGGAAGACCTTGTTGGCATCGGCGTATTCGTAGTCGCCCCGCAGGGGGATCTCGATACCGTGGTCACTTGCCACGCAGTTGCGCTCAGCAAAGTAATCGTGGGAGCGTTTCACCACATCAAAAAGATCTTTGAGGGTGTTGAGTTTCACGCCGAAACGCTCTTCGATCTTACCCATGTAGCTGCGCCAGTCGGCGGCAAAGATCTTCATGCCCTTGTCGGGGCGCCAGGTGGGACGGACCAGCACTTTGCCGAAAGCGGCGTTGGCACGGTCGTGGTCTTCAAGAGTGTCGATGAGGTCGTCGGTGGAGCACATGGCTTCCACATTCAAAGGACCTGTGAGAAGAGCCTGGGGACGGTAGGCATCGGTGGCAAGTTTTTCGTTGACGGCGTTGAAGATCTTTTCGCCGGTACCTTCGCTGAGAAGCTCTTCGATACCGAAATAGCGCTTCAGATCAAGGTGGATCCACTCGTAGACGGCGTTGCCGGCAAATTCGGGGAAGACCTTGGCAAGAGCGAGGAATTTTTCTTTGGGGGAGGCACTTTTGCCGGTGATGAGGGATTCGGGCACGCCCCGTTTACGCATGATCTCCCACACATAGTGGTCGGTGGCGGCGAAAAGCTGCCAGGCATCGCTGTAGCAGTTGTTATCAGCGATCTCTTTCACATTGGCGTGGTTATGGGGGTCCACCACGGGAAGATCTTTCACGGAGTCAAAGATCTTCATGCCGGGGCAGTTGGTAATGAGATAACGGTCATCCAGAAAAGCCATTTTTTATATCCTTTCAGCTTTGATTTTAGAAACTGTTCAGTACATTTGGAGTGTCAGGATCAGACATTGACCTTGTCAACTTCCACGCCGCTGTTGAGAAGTTCCGCATTCTCTTCGAGGATGGGGTTGACCACCTCGGCGAGGAAATCCGCCACCTGTTCGGGGGCGCGTCCCACGAATTTGGCGGGGTTGACGATGGTATCAAAGTCATCTTTGACTGAGGCGAAAGCGGGATCGTTCTTGAGACGCTCCAGAAGATCGTTGTCCTTGCCCTCTGCCTTGACCACCTTGGCGGCTTCCATGGAGTGTTCGCGGATCACCTCGTGGAGCTGCTGACGGTCGCCGCCCCGTTTGACAGCTTCCATGAGCAAATTCTCAGTTGCCATGAAGGGGAGTTCCGCCTTCACATGGCGTTCGATGACCTTGGGCCACACCTGGAATCCTGAGGCGATGTCGATGAACACCGCCAGCACCACATCGGTGGCGAGGAAGGCTTCGGGGAGAGAAAGGCGGCGGTTGGCGGAGTCGTCAAGGGTGCGCTCAAACCACTGGGTCGCCTCAGTCATGGCGGCGTTGGGGGGCAGACTCATGACGTAGCGTGCCAGTGAACAGACCCGTTCGCTGCGCATGGGGTTGCGCTTGTAAGCCATGGCGCTGGAGCCCACCTGACTTTTGCCGAAAGGCTCTTCGATCTCCTTCATGCTGGCAAGAAGCCGCACATCCGTCGCCATCTTGCTGGCGGACTGGGCGATGCCTGAAAGAACGCTCAGCACAAAGTAGTCGATCTTGCGGGTGTAGGTCTGTCCTGAAAGGAAAACCACCTTGTCAAAGCCCATGGTCTTTGCCACATTCTTTTCCAGCTGGCGGCACTTGGCGTGGTCGCCGTCAAAGAGTTCCAGAAAACTTGCCTGGGTGCCGGTGGTTCCCTTGACGCTGCGGAAGGGGATATCTTCGATCTGGCGTTCCACCTTTTCAAGATCCAGAACAAAGTCCTGCAGATAGAGGGCAAAGCGCTTGCCCACGGTGGTCAGCTGAGCGGGCTGGAAATGGGTGAATCCCAGAGTGGGCAGTGATTTGTATTCGTCGCAGAAAGCGGCAAGTTTTTTGATGAGGAGCAGCAGTTTGCCCTTGATGACTTTGAGGGATTCACGCTGCTGGATGAGTTCGGTATTGTCGGTCACATAGCAGCTGGTGGCGCCCAGGTGGATGATGGGAGCGGCGGCGGGCGCCACTTCGCTCAGGGCGCGGATGTGGCTCATCACATCGTGGCGGAGCTCTTTTTCGATTTCGGCGACCCGTTCAAAGTCGATATCCTCAAGGTGCTGACTCAATTCAGCGATCTGCTGATCGGTCACAGGCAACCCCAGAGCCTTTTCATTTTCGGCAAGGGCGAGCCAGAGGCGGCGCCAGGTGGAGTGTTTGTACTGGGGAGACCAGATACGGCTCATCTCTTTCCCGGCGTAACGCCCGGTAAGAGGATTGTTGTAGGTATCGTATTTACTGCTCACGATCAATGCTCCTTGAGTTGGTTTTGATTTTTTTGCATACTTTATCTATAATGTACATCACAAAGTGCAAATAAACAAGGAAAATGCAGTAAAAAAGTCCAAAAAAGAAACAGAAGTGCTTTCAAAAAGCACCTCTGGCACAGTAAAGACGGGAAAACGTGTTTGACGGCGGCTCAATAGCCGTCACGCTCTTTGAAGAAATGCCTTGCCTTGAAAAGTGAAATGGTGTTGAAAACCAGCAGCGCCATGCGGAGCATGATGAAAAGCAGCGCAGCAATGAGGGCAATGACAAAAACAAAGGGTTCAGAACCTTTGGCGCAGAGAAGAGTCTGCCACATCATGATGCCGTAGCTTGCCAGCGTAAGCAGCAAAGTGACGGAACAGAAATACAAAGCCCAGCGGCGGCGGCACAACATACCGATGTTTCCGGCAAGCCCGGTGACGGCAACAGCCCCGGCAGAAGCAACTTCAAGCCAGAGAATGAGAGAAAGGCCGTGGGCAACAGGACATTTGTCAGGAGCAGCACAGCCGCAGCGTTCCATCAGTATGAGGGCGGCGATCAGAAAGGGAAGCTCCAAAGCACGCAAAGAACATAAGACCAGATCGACAATGCTCCACGCAATAACAAACCGGGGCATTTTGAGCCTGAGGGCTCCGGGAAGGGGATCTACCATTTCAAACATTGCTGTAAACTCCTTTTTCAGATGGGGGAACTGTAACTGAAAAACTTCCGCGCTCTTGAAATCCGGGCACAAAAATGGAGGCGTGGATCGGAGTCGAACCGATTTATGCGATTTTGCAGACCGCTGCCTGACCGTTTGGCTACCACGCCTCGTTCGTTTCTTTAATATACACTCTTGAAATGCAAATGTCAAGAGATTTTCACATAAAAAAACGATTTTTTTGGGTTCCGGCAGAAGATCAAGCCCTTTGAACACTTGAAAAGGAGAGAAAGAGGGGGTATATTTTTCTGTGATCGTTTTTAGAGAACATGGAGTTGAAACTTATATGAAAAAAATTCTTTCTGCAGCGTTTCTTTTGATTTTATTTGCTTTGCAAAGCGCTGAGTATTTTGTTTCCCCCGACGGGAAAGACACTGCCGAAGGGAAAAGTGTGAAAACAGCCTTCAAAACCATCGGGCGGGGCATGGCGCTTCTTAAAGCCGGGGACACACTGACCATTCTTCCCGGCACCTACCATGAGGCGGTAAAAAAAATCCTTGACGGAGATCCTGCCCGCAAGACTCTGATCCGGGCGCAGATACCGGGGACGGTCCTGATACACGGGGATCTGCCCCTGAAGGATTTCCGGCTCCACGACAGGGAAAAGGGGATCTATGTCACAGAGTGTGCCGCCGAACCCGAAGCGGTCTTTGAAAGAGACACCTTCAAACTGTATGAAAGGCAGAACAGCAATTTTCTGCTCCATCCCCTCCCCGGTGCCGCCTCTTATTACTACGACGGGAAAAAAAAATTGCTTTATGTGCGTACTTCCGATGCCCAAGCCCCTGAAAAACACCTTCTCGCCAAATCCCTTTTCGCCTCTGACGGCATTGCTTTGCTTCCGGGGAAAAGCAAAAAAGTCACCAATGTGGAAATCGACGGTCTCACCGTCAGGGGATTCATGACGCAGAAGGTGGGTTTCTTTTTCGCCTCCTGGGGGATCGTGATCAACAACGCCCGGAACTGTCTCATCAAAAGGTGCACCGCCCTTCTCAACTGCGGCGGCATCAGTATGAACAACGCCGATTCAAGCCGTATCGAAAGGTGCACCGCTCTGGGCAACGGCACTCTGCGGCAGGTTTCAGGAGGAAATATCATCATCTGGTCGGGGAAAGATTCGGTCATCGACCGCTGTTTTTCCAGTTTTTCCCGCACCTACGGGATCCGCTTTTACGGCTCCAACCTGAGAACCGTCATCAGCCGCAGCGTCAGTATCGAGGATGCCCGGGGCGCCATCTGGATCAAACCCAGCAGTCCGGTCTGCAAAGGTGTGGAGATCTTCACCCCCGACTGGGCGGCGATCCGGAATTCGGAGCACTCCGTTTTTGATGTGAACGACTACGACCGCAAAGGCGTAAGGGGCAAAACCTCTCTTGCCCTGGGAAAGACTCCGGTGCAAAGTTACAGTGACTCCTTTGCCGATGTGACCAAATTTGACTTCCGTCTCACAAAAAATTCCCGTTTCAAACAGGGGTTCAAGGGGCAGAACTTCTGCTATCTTTCCCCTGACGGCAGCGACAAACATGACGGACTTTCCCAGAGTTTCCCCCGCAGGAGTCTTGAAAAACTCCCCGCAGGAACCACTGTTTATCTGCTCCCCGGCATCTACACTCAGGATATCACCGTCTCTCAGGACAACATCACCCTTGCGGGATTCGGTCAGAGCGCTCCTGCGGTCCTCAAAGGAAAGGTCACTGTCACGGGGAACGATGCAACTTTGCAGAAGCTCAACTTTATCAGCTCAGGCGTTGCCGTCAGCGCTTCGGGGAAGGGGCTGACCGTTGAAAACTGCGGATTCAGCCGGGCAACTGTTGCGGTCAGCTCGGCAGAAGGCGCCATGATCCGCCACTGTGCATTCGGCAAAGATGTCAAAAAGATCTTTTCCTGCCCCGGAACGGTCGTCACCATGAGCATCCTGAACAGGATACCTGAAAAAGGGATCCTTTTCGGCAACGCCTATCCGGAGCAGGTCCCTCCGGAAGACATGGCGGGCGTCTCTTTGAAGGCAAACTTCACCAACGCCGCCGCCGGGGACTTTTCACTGAAAAACGAACATCTTTTCAAAGGAACAGCTGTTGACGGAACTCTCATCGGACCTGCCTTCTACCTTTACGGCAGTGTGGACAACTCTTACTTCAATATGAAGCTCCTTCCCGTCAGCAGCACCATGGCGACCTTGCAGTTTGAAGCAAACGCCCCCTTGAAGAGCTCCGCCGTGCTCCTCCGTGAAAGAAAGGGGAACATAAAGAACTTCGGGGATCACATCAAGGGCTCCACGCTCTCTTTCGTCACTCTCGACAAGCTCAAACCCGCAACGGAGTATGAGTGTTTCGCCGTTTCCTCAAAAAAATACGGATATACCCCCGGCAACCGTTACATGCCCTTGAAAACAAGTTACAAAAAGTTTGAAAAGAACCGTTCCCCCCTGATCCGTTTCAAAACCCCTGCCGCCGATACCGAACCCGGAGAGCTCCATGTTTCCATCAACGGGGATGACAAAAATCCGGGCACACCCCAAAAGCCTTTGCGGACCATCACTGCCGCCGCTTTGAAAACAGTTCCGGGGAGCAAAGTCATCGTCCACGGGGGCGTCTATCAGGAGTCGGTACTGATCCCCGTCAGCGGCGCCCCGGGCAAGATCATCACCTACTGCGCCGCCCCCGGGGAAACGGTGTGGCTTGACGGAAATGACCGCCAGTACTGCCGGGGCTTTGCCGGTTTCGGGAAGAGTTATCTGCACATTGACGGATTCCGTCTGCGGATGTTCGGTACAGCTCTCATTAATGCAAGCGGCATCTACAACTTTTTCAACTGCCGCCATATCCGCGTGACCCGGAGCTTCTACGACGGCAGAAGCCCCGGTTATTCGCCAGCCATGTTCCATGTGCGTTTTTCAAAGGATATTTCCATGAAAAACTGTGTTGCGGTCAACTGTATGAGCTCCATTGCCGTCATTGATTCGGAGCAGATCCTCATTGAAAACAGCGTGCTCAAGACCACCAACATCTGGCCTGTTTCCTACTTTGGCAATCAGAAGAACGCTCTGCGCTTTGAACGCAACATCGTCACCGACAATCTGAGAGCCAAAACTGCAGAACCTCTTTTGAAGATGACCTCTCTTGAAAATATCATTGAAGCGGACAATCTTTACTTTGCCCGGCTGCCCCGTTCACTGCGTGCAGTCGCAGGACTCCACAACAACAAAAAGTGGACCCTTGATGAATACTACCGTCTGAGGGGCAAAAGGGGCAGATCCCTTTTCGGCAACCCCAATTTCCCCGCCGCCCCCCGGCAGCTGTGCTGGAAAGATCACACAGAACGCCAGCGGGATATGAAAAAAGGTATGGCATTCGGCGCCAAAGTCAACAACTTTGAATTCGGACGCAACCCCAAAAACCGCAAAGAGTTCCTCCCCTGGGACTTCAGAGACTTTTTCGCCCGCCCCACCCGGAAGAGCGCCGACGGAAAAATCATCGGACTTGAACCCGAAGCCTTCAAAGGATTTTCTTACGCCGCCGACACCGAAGGCAAATGGCGCACCTTTTGAGCTCCCTCTCAGGAGCGCAGGAACAAGGCGAAAATAAGCAGACTCCAGAGGATGTAGCTGTGATCCTTTCTGCCTGACTGGTGTTCCTGCCAGAGGAGTCTCACCGTCTCAAAGTTCAGGAAAGATGTCTGGAACAGAGCGCCTTCAAAGAGGAGCTCCTCAGCAGGGGTGCGCCATTTGGTGCGCAGCAGATGCGCCACAGGGACTCCGAAACCCTTTTTGGGGGCGTGGAGCACCTCAGGGGAAATCATATCTTTGAAGGCGTGTTTGAGGAGACTTTTGCGCTCTTTGCCTTTGAGTTTCATTTCCCAGGGGAGCGCGGCGGCGAACTCCACTACCTGACGGTCCAGAAAAGGCGAACGCACCTCAAGGGCGTTTGCCATGGAGCTGATGTCGGCTTTGACAAGGATATCCCCCGGCAGATAGGTGTGGATATCCATTTCTGAGAAGCTCTCCCCCCCGCTGCGTGTGGTGATGATGCCGCAGTGACGGCGGAAAGAGCTTGCCCCTCTTCTGCTCAGCTGCCCTCTGAACTCCGGGGTGAAAAGTTTCTGCCGCAGCGCCTCGGGACAGCGGTCGAGAATGGCAAAGTAACGCTCCTCAAAAGGGACGCAGCTGATCTTCAGGAACCGGCGCAGCCTTCCGGCAAAACTCCTTTCCCCCCCTTCGGGGAAACAGGAGATGAATTTCAGGGCGCTCTTCCTCAAGACGCCGGGGATACGGGTGAATTTTTCCGCCATCGCCATGGCAAGATAGCGTTCATATCCGCCGAAAAGTTCGTCGGCGCCGTCTCCTGAGAGCGCCACGGTGATCTCCTGACGGGCAAAGCGGCTCAGAAGCGCCGTGGGCAGTATGGAACTGTCTGCGTAAGGCTGCCCGCAATGACGGGTAAGCTCTTCCACAAATGAAAAGTCGAAAGTTTCCACCTCCTGCACCTTGTGGCGCAGATTCCCCCCGCAGCGGCTGTTGATAAAGGCGGCGCCCTGTGCCGCAAGGTTCCGTTCATCGTAGCGGCTTTCAGAAAATCCCACAGTGTAGGCACTGCATCCCTTTGCGCCGGAAAGCTCCGCCGCAACGGCAGCGGTGATGTTGGAGTCGATCCCCCCCGAAAGAAAGACCCCCGCCGGAACATCGGCGACAAGTCTTTTTTCCACCGCCTTGAAGACCAGACGGCGCAGTTCGCCCCCCAGCTCTTCCGGGGAGCCTGAAAGTTTCTCAGAGTAGTCAGGACGCCAGTAGGGACGCATTTCCATTTTACCTGTGGCACAGTCAAAACTCATGATGTGGGCGCAGGGCAGATGAAAGACCTCTTTGTACACCGTCTGCGGCTGGGGAATGTAAAGAAGTGAAAAGTAATCTGCCAGTGCATCGCAGTCCAGAGTATCCGGAAAATCCCTGTGGTATTTCAAAGCGCCCAGTTCGCTGGCAAAGACCAGTTCCCTGCCCCGGCAGAAGTAGAAAAGGGGCTTTTTGCCCATGACATCCCTGCCCAGAAAGAGCTTTTTCTTCCGGCTGTCGTAGAGGGCAAAGGCAAACATACCGTCAAGGCGGGAAACAAACCCTTCCCCCGCCTCTTCGTAAAGATGGATCACCACCTCGGAGTCGGAAGAGCTGGAAAAGATGTGTCCTTTGGACTCAAGTTCACGCCGGAGCTCCTGAAAGTTATATATTTCCCCGTTGATGACCAGCACCACAGACCGGTCCTCAGAGTAAAGGGGCTGATCCCCTGTTTCAAGGTCGATGACCGCCAGACGGCGGTGTCCCAGAAGCACTCCGGGAGCGGAAAAGTGCCCGTAACCGTCGGGTCCCCGGTGGCGCATGGCGCCGCAGATGGCATTGAGAAGCTCCTGACCGTCAAGTTGTTCACGGCAGTTGATGATACCTGCGATCCCGCACATTTTTTACCTCCCCCGGTTCAGATAGACTCTGGCAGGCACCGGACGGGGCCAGCATTTTTTCAGAACATCGGCAAACTTTTTCTGCCGCAAATGGCGCAAGGCATAAAGGGCTTCGCCCCCGATTTCCCGGTGGACCCCATTGTAGCGCAGCTGATTGTAAAGTTCGGTGCTGCTGATGTTGTAGAGTCCGTGACCGATGTACAGCGCCGTCCCCGGATGGCGGCGCACCACCTGGATCCACCAGTCGGTCAATGCGGCGTAGGCGGCTTTGGGGTGGTCAAAGGACCAGTAGATCTGGGGGATGATGTAGTCCAGATAGCCCCGCTGCACCCAATGGAGCGAATCGGCGTAAATGGCGCTCCGGGACTGGGTGCCGCCGGTGAGGGAGCCCCCTTTCACATCCTTGGCGTTCCCCCAGATGCCGAAGGGGCTGATGCCGAATTTGACCCGCCGGGAGCGGCAGAGACGGGAAACCTGACTGACAAGGGCATTCACATTGTTTCTGCGCCAGTCGGCAAGGGAGAGACGGCGGGGATTGAAACGCTGATAAGAGAAGCTGTCCGCCCCCGGCGGAAGCTGGTTGTAGGGGTAAAAGTAGTCGTCAAAGTGGATGGCGTCAACAGGGGCTTTTTCAATGATCTCTTTTACCGTGTGGAGAATGTGGTTGATGACCTCCACCCTGCCGGGATCGAATTGCAGCGCCGTTGTGCCGTCGGGGTTCCGTGAAGCAAGGACCAGATCGCTCCGCAGCCGGGCGATATGGCGCTCAGGAAGAGTTTGCAGATAGCGCTTTTTGCTCAAGGGAGTCTTGCCAATGATCCGGTAGGGATTGAGCCAGGCGTGGAACTCGATGCCGTTGCGGTGACACTCTTTCACCATGTACGGCAGGGGATCGAAATTCCCCAGAGTCCGCCCGGCTCTGCCGCTGATCCAGGCGCTGAAGGGGTTGTACCGCGAAAGATAGACCGCGTCGGCATTTGAACGCACCTGAAAGATCAATACATTGCAGTTGTTTTTCCGCAGCAGCCGGAGCACCGAAAGAAAATGTCTCTTGAAATCGGCGGCATCGGCACATTTGGGGAAATCCAGATTCTCGACCACTGCACACCAGACGGCACGGAACTGGACGCTCCGGAACCGCAGTGCAGGCAGATCCACACGCCCTTTGGCGTAGATCCCGCCGTAACGCACCGGCACCCCTTTGGCGTTTCTCAGTATTTCCCCCTGCAAAGGCAAAAGAACCGCCGCAAAAACGGAAAGCAAAACGATCAATGTTTTCAATACAGATCCTCCTTTTTACATAACATACTACAGAAAAAAGGATTTTTCAAGATATCCGCTTCAAGATACAAAAGAAAAACCCTCAGAGGAAATATCTCTGAGGGGGAAGTAAGGCGGGAAAGAGGAAAGTTATTTCCCTGTTCTGCCGATGAAGCTCATGGAAAAGCTCACCGACTTGCCGGGTTCGATGTAGAAGGGGGTGTTCCCCGGAACCCCCGGCGTGTTGCCGTAGAAGGAACGGAAGATCTCAAGAGTGTAGATCTTGTTCCTGCCGTTGTGGTCGCCTTTGGTGTTGAACCACAAATAGGCGTAACGGATCGCTGGATCAAATTTCCAGGTGAATCCGGTCTTCTTCTGAGCGTTGTAGCTGCCCAGACGGGATTCGGTCAGGGGCACGGAGCGCTCCTCGTAGAAGATGGGCTGCTTCACATCAAAGAAGGTCTGTTTGAGCTTTTTCAAAGTCGGCACCTCAATGGCGTCGCCCTGAGAGTTGTCGCCGATCCTGGGGCTCAGGCGTCCGCGCCAGGGGAAGTGGTAGTGAGTGGGATCGTCGGATTTGAACTCAGAGGGGAAGACATTGGAAATGGTGTAGTCGATCTTCAGCTCAGGCTTGCCGGGGACGATGCTCATGATACGGGAAATACGGAACATCTTCCCCCGCATCAGCATGGAAACCTCAAGGGCAATGCGCTTATTTGATATCTCTTTGACAGAGATATCCCAGTCAACGGCGGATTCGGGCAGCACCTCAAGTCCCGCATCCTCGTAGCCCCCCAGATTGGGCATGGACATGTGGGTGAACTGCTCGTAGAGCTTACCGGCGCGTATTTTCAGAGGATAGGACTTGTCAAGAGCTTTGGCGGCGAAACATTCGACCCCTTTGACCTTGAAAGAGATGATCCTGCCCCCCACCTCAAGGAGCGTGAACTCAATGAGTCCGTTGGAGATCTTGTAGCCGAAGTTGCCGTGGAGCTTCACCGGAGTGATCTTGAGCTTGGATTTGGGGGACAAACTGGTTTTGGCAAAGTCGCCCGCCAGATCCAGATAGTAGGCGGCGCGCTCATAAAGCTGGTTGTCAAACATCCACTTTGCCTGAGCGTTGACCGCATTGACAAGGGGATTGGAGCTCTTTTTGACCAGAGCCAGACGGCTCTTGAGGAGCCCACGGTTGGCAGAATCGACCTGCTTGACGCACTCAGCTCTCATGGCAGCGGTGTAGATGCCCGCTGAAGCCTTTTTGATGAAGGCTTTGAAAGCTGCAGTATCAAGTTTCCGTTTGTCAAGTTCTTTGACGATGGATTCCAGTTTCACCAGATTGGGGTCACGCTTCAGGGTAAAGACCAGTTCAGCACTCTTGGTTTTGCCCTTGAAAGTCACCTTGACGGGGATCACATTTTTGCCGAATTTGCTCAGCTGGATCTTTTTGCTCAGGAATTTACCTGAAATGACACCGGCTTTGGCACCGTTGACCATCACCTGAGCGCCCTTGGGACCGCGGACCCGGATCTCGATTTCAGAGACCTCTGTTGAAGCGTAACAGGCGGGCATACTGGTCACAAGGCAAACAGGAGCTTTCTCAAAGTTTTCGATCTCGTCCCCCAGACGGCTGCGGACAGCGTAGAGCAGTTCGGAGTCGTTGACAAAGCCGAAGGGCAGTTCGGGAATCAGATCCTTGATGCGGGAAAGCATGTATTTTTGTCCCATGCCGGGGAAATATTTTTCCACCTTGTTCTTCAGGATGAAAAGGTAGTCGGCGTCGTCGATGGCTTCACGGACCTGTGCCAGACGGAGCGTGGGAACCAGTTCACCGCCTTTGGTGCGGGCGGGGAAGATGGTGGTGGCAACGGGACCTGAGCGGTGGACCTTTTCCAGATCGGTCCAGGGGTTCACACCGGGACGGGTGGCAGTGGTCTGCCACATGAGACCGCCCTGTCCGCCGTTGGCGACGATCTGCCAGGCGTAAAGACGGCTCTTGATGTAGTTCCTGTGATCCATGGGCTGACCCCAGTTATAGTAGAAGTTCTCTTTGCCCTTTTCAAGTTCGGGATTCACATGTCCGGGACCGAAAGGAATACAGTGGATGGTGATGTTTTTCAGTTCGGGATCCATGCGGTGGGTCACGAAGAAACGGAACTTGGGCGCCTCTTTGAGGACTGCGGCAGTAAAGGCGTTGAGCCGTTTGTAAGCCTTGGCGGCGGGTTCGTCGTAGATGTAGGCGTAGTAGCGGGCACCGGGGAGCTTGAGGGTCTGCCAGTGTTCGTGGAACTGACGGGCGTAGTCCCCAGCCAGCTGCCGTCCCAGAGCAGAGTCGATGCTGTGTCCGAAAACTCTGGGTCCTTTGGCGCCGCCGAACCAGCGTCCGTTGTCCCCCAGCATACCCAGTCCGGGAACGGTGAAGCTCCGCTGACCGATGCGGTAGAACTCACGGGTCTGCTTGTCAAATTCGCTCCAGTCGGTGACGATGAGTCTGCCGTTTTTGATCTCGTACTTGGGGAGAACAGCGTGGATGCACTGGTTGCCCGCCATGCGGTGATTCTTGTAGATCTTGATGAAGTTGGCGCGGACCTCTTCATAGGGTCTGGAGTCGCGGTAGAGTCTTCTTGTCACGCCGGGGGCGCCGTAGAAGAAGGTACGCAGATTGGGCACATCGGGCAGTTCAAAGCTGCGGACAGTCAGTTCCACGGGGATCACTGCAAGAACTTTGTTCTGAGACTTGAGGGTGACGGAACCCTTGTAGACCCCTGCTTTGGTGCCTTTGGGGGCGAAAATACGCACATAGAAGATGGTGTTCTTCCCGGCGGGAGCGTCGGTGAAAGCATCGTCGGCAATGGGGTCCGCCATGTCGCCCTTGAGGGTGGGGTTGGCGGGATTTTTGATGTGAACATAAAGCAGAATGCCTGCAGTGTGGTTTTTGGCGGCGATGACACCGTTTTTGCCCTTGAAGTCAGAGATGGAAACACTCAGCTGTTTCAGGGGATTTTTGGGGAAGACCGCCAGCTGGAAGGGCTCCATTTCGTTGGCGGCGGCGGTCAGTTTGACCACAGAAGCCTTCTTCAGATTTTCAGGGATGGAGAAAGCGTCGATACGGCGGTAGTTGGTCTGTTTCCAGATCTTGAGCTCTTTGGACTCCTTGAGCATGAGGGTATTGCTGTCAGCGACAGGAGTTTTGCCCTCCTCAAATTCAGTAACTCTCACATCATCCAGATAGACCCGGTATTGCCCTCTGCCCACCCAGATGGTGGTGCTGAAGGAGTCCGCCCCCACAGGAGGATAAAACTGGAGCTTTACCTGATGCCACTGCCCCGGCGTCGCATTGCCCACAGGGAAGAGAAGGCGGACGACCTTGTTCTTTTCACGGAAGATCACTCTGCCGGAAACGGAAAATTTGTCGCTTTTGCGCTCAGCAATGAAGTAACGCCAGCTGAATTCATACTTTTTGCCGGGAGTGATCTTCAGATTGTGCAGATTGATGGAGTGGTTGCCGTTGATCCGGGACTCAATGAGAAGAGACTGTTTCCCTGCGAAAACCTTCTCGTTCTGGACTCTTTCAAAGACATCGCTTGTTTTGGCGGTCTGGCGCTTGCCCGTGGTGAAGTCGCCCCGCATGATGTGAAGGGGTTTGATCTGTTTCCCTTCAAAGTCCCCGGCAGGATAAAGCTCCTTTGCCGACAACATGGCGGCACAGCAGCACAGCAGCACCGCAAATTTTTTTGATTTCATTTTTTTCTCCTTATGAGGGTTGAATTATCTGTAAGTTACCTTTGTACCCCAGAAGTTGAAGATGGTGTACCAGTATTTTTTTGCGTAGACGGTAACGAACCCGTAGGATCTCCATTCGCAATGTCCGTCAAGCATCACCATATTGATACCGTTGTTGTGGCGGTTGGTGTAGCCGTTGTTGGTGTTCCAGAACATCAGATCGTTGCTGTTCACATCGTTGATGTAGCACTTTGACCCCGGCAGGGGAACCTGCGTTGCCTTACCGATGCCGATGACACCCACCATGGGAGCTTTGTTGGCGACATTGGCGTTGATGCTGTAATAGTTGTACTTTTCCTTCCCCGGAGCGGGTTCCTCCATGGGGCAGCGCACCACTTTGGTTTTGTCAGCTTCGTTTTTGAACTGGTCATAGCTGTTCGTTTTGCGGTAGATCCCCATATAGGGAGAAATAAGCAGATACCAGGCGGGGAACCATTTGGAGGCGTAGTAAGGATAATCATCCCTTGTCTTTGCCATGGGGATGAAGTCTTTGTTGTCCATGTTGTACTGAGCGCTGAAACTGGCAAGATTTTTCAGTTTATTGATGCACTGGGCGGAGCGTGCCCGGTTCCGCGCCTGCTGCAAGGCGGGCAGCAGCATGGCGGCAAGAATGGCGATAATAGCAATAACGACCAATAGTTCGATCAAAGTAAATTTGTGTTTCATAGCCCGTATTTCCTTATGTTACCAAGTATTTTTTGCAACTTTGCTCATGGGAGTCCAGAAACTCTGTTCGTGGTCGGTGGGCATCTTGCTGCGGGGAACGCTCATGACATTTCCCGCGGCGGCAATGACGGTACAGGTCTTCCCCGGATGGGGAAAGGCGATCCTGGCATTATTCAAGGCGGTGACACTTGCCTGCGCCTCCTTGAGTGTTTCCATGAGGACCGCATGTCTCGCCGGGTGGCGGATCTTGCTCACAGCGAATTTACTCCAGCAATGGCTGCCGTTCAAACCGATCAACCAGAGGGTGTAGAGAGTGGTATCGGGGGCAATCTCTGTTTTCTGACGCTCAGGACAGGTAAGTTTACTGACAGTGGGCTTGTTTTTCCACGGATTTGTCCAGCTGGCAAGATAGATGGGATTGTTGATCCCCAGATAAGGAGCCATCATGCCCCGGTTGGAACTGATCGTGCCGTCGGGGATCGCTTCTCCGCCCCAGGCGGCGGTACTGTCTTTGGAGCCTGTAGCGTTCCAGTAGGGCATATTGAGTCCCCGGTTGTCATCACAGTACTGCGTCCACGCCTTGCCGTAGCCGTTGAAGGTGCTGATACAAGTGGCGGCTTTGCCCCGCTGCCGCGCCTTCTGCAGCGCCGGAAGAAGCATACTTGCAAGGATCGCTATTATTGCAATAACAACAAGCAGCTCGATCAAGGTAAACTTTCTTTTCATGAACTTTTATCCCTTGCTTTTTTCAGATATTATCTTTCCCGAAAATGGGGGGTTGGGTAAATATAGCACCGGATCTCTTTCATTTCAACAGAAAAATTTAACTTTTCCGGTAAAAAAAGCCGGAGAAAATATCTCCGGCGCCGTCATCGTGCCCCTTTGCGCATGAGTACGATGTAGATGGTTTTGAAGAAGATATAGTAGTCCATCCAGATGGACCAGTTCATGATGTAGTATGTGTCAAGCATGACCCGGAACCAGTAGTCGGTGTCGCTTCTGCCGGAAACCTGCCACAGCCCGGTGATGCCGGGCTTGACCCGCTGGCGCAGATCGTAGTGCTTGCCGTAATAGGGGACCTCTTCCCGGATGATGGGGCGGGGACCGATGATGGACATGGTGCCGTTGAGGACATTCCAGAATTGGGGAAGTTCGTCAAGGGAGGTCTTTCTCAAAAATTTCCCTACCGGAGTGATCCGGGGATCGTTCTGGAGTTTGAAATCGTTCTGCCACTCCTCCTGAAGTTCCGGTTGCTGCTCAAAAAGCTCCTGCAGACGCAGATCCGCATCGGCGTACATGGTCCGGAATTTCCACACCACGATCTCTTTGTCATTCTGCCCCAGGCGGATGGAACGGTAAAAAACCGGTCCCGGAGAGGTGAACTTGATAATGGGGATCAACACCAGAAAAAGAGGAAAAAGAAACAACATCACACTGATGGAAAAGAAGAGCTCCAGCACCATCTTGAGCACACGGGAAAAGGGATGGAGCAGCTTGTTCCGGATCTCAAAACCGCTGTAGACGCCAATGGAAACAGGAGTCATCCACGCCACAGGGAAGATCTGGTTCGCCGGAACAAACATGATGTGTTTGAAATAGAGAGACAGATCCCGGTACATCCTGTAAAGCACCGCCAAAGGGATACAGCTCACAACATAGTTGACATTGTACTTTTTCCCGATCTCAGATGCGGCACTCAAGGTGCCCAGCACCGGACAGTTGGAAATGATCTTGCCCTGTTTTTCCGGATCATCGTCAAGAAAACCCACCACATGAAAGCCGAAATAGCTGTCCTGCTGGAACTCCAACGCGATCCGGGCGCCCCCCTTGCCGGCACCGGCGATGAGGATATTGGTCTGACCGATATTGAAAAATTTCAGGACTTTGCGCATGATCCCCCGCACAATGGGGAGCATGATACCGGTGAAGAGAGCCGCAAGGAGTATTTCCCCTGCTGCCAATATGTTTATCTCTCCCCGGAAAAAGTAGTTGTACCAGGCAAAAAAGAGCAGATAGGTGATACAGATGGATCCTGCCAGGCGGCGGACCTCCTCGATCTTGTTGACTCCTGCCCCCGGATAAAGGATGCTGCCGTTGTAGCAGTTGAAGATCACATTGCAAAGAAGCAGCATACAACTGAAGGGCAGTATGCTCAGCAGTTCCGAAAATTCACAGGGCGCTTTCTGAACAAGGCAGTACAGCAAGATGGCAGAAAACATGCCGACAGAGGAGCAAAGCACATCAGCCAGCATCAAAAAAAATACCCGGAAGATGCCTGCCGCAGAGGAAAAACTGAAGAATTTTCTGATCCCGGTCATTTTTCTGTCTTTCATTTAAGGTCACAGTTCCACGGTCTATAATATAGCATGGAGGCAAGGGAGTGTCAAGTTTTTTTTACACTTGATTGCATTCCGCTTGACATATTCTTTTTCATGTCATATATTAAATGCAGCAACAATCATTTACTCAACAAGGATATATCTGACCATGAAAGCTGTTCTCATCACTCCGGAAAAAAAACTCCTTCTCTCTGAAGTCCCTGCGCCTGAAAATCGTGAGGGCTGTATCGTTATCGATGTTCAAGCCTGCGGTGTCAACCGTGCCGATCTGCTGCAGGTGGATGGCAATTATCCGCCCCCGGAGGGCTGGCCCTCCTGGCCGGGGCTGGAGTGCGCCGGAACTGTCTATTCCGCTCCCGGCAGCAGCCGTTTCCGTCCCGGGGACAAGGTCTGCGCCCTGCTGGGGGGCGGCGGATATGCCGAACAGGTGGCAGTGCCCGAAGAACTGGTGATGCCCATGCCCGAAAACTGTTCCTTTGCCGAGGCGGCGGCACTGCCTGAAGTCTTTGCCACAGCCTACCTCAATCTGGTCAGGATCGGCAATATCACCCCCGGACAGACCCTTTTCATGCAGGCGGGCGCCAGCGGTCTGGGACTGGCGGTGATCCAGCTGGCAAAGTTTCTGGGCGCCAAAGTCGTGACTACGGTGAGCTCTGACATCAAAGCCGAAGCCGCCCGCGCCGCCGGTGCCGATGTGGTCATCAACCGCACCACCATGAATGTGCCGGAAGAGCTGAAAAAACATCCCATCGACATTGCCATCGACTGCGCCGCAGGAGAGATCCTGGGCGAGTGTCTGGAAGCTATGAACCGGGGCGGAAAATGGATCGTGATCGCCACTCTGGGCGGCACTGAATCAAAAGTTTCCCTGCGGACCTTTATGGCAAAGCACATCTCCCTCATCGGCAGCACTCTGCGCAGCAGAAGCAACGCCGAAAAAGGGGAGATCCTGCGCGCCCTTGAAGAAGCCGTGTGGCCCGCCATCGCCAAGGGCTCTCTGAAACCTGTCATCGAAACAGTGCTCCCCATAACAGAAGCAGAGAACGCCCACCAGATCCTCAGAAAACAGAAAAACGCCGGAAAGGTGATCCTGACCTTCCCGGCATGCCGCTGAATTTTTCCAGCTTTATTTGCCCGTCTGCTTTTTTCTCAGCTCTTTGCAGAGATCAAGGTAGTAGCGGGCTTTTTCTTTGTCCCCTGCCTTGACGCAGAGTTGGGACAAATTGAAAGCTGCGTGGGCGCAGTTTTGTTTGCAGCTTTGTTTCAGCAAAGTCACTATGGTCATTTCTGAACCGCTCCACTTGCCGTCAACGGTCATATCGCAGTCGAGGCGGTTCTGTACAGCAGCGGCGGCGATATTGTTGATGGCAGCGGCATCATGTTTGAGCAAGCCTCCGATCAAACGCGCCTCCGCCTTACCCGGAGGGGTGTTGAAGCGGACCAGCGCCATGACCTTGCCTCCGTCGTCGGTGATGAAGAAGGTATAATCCCGGACCTTCCAGGCTCCGGTGAGGTCGCAGAAAATGCCGAAATAGAGATTTTTCCTCAACTGCCAGATCTTATTGGTGTGGGAAAACTCCAGTCTTTCTTTAAGTCCGGCGTCCCGGTAAAAAGCGTCTGCCTTCTCCGGGGGGAAAGCGGGGAACTTTTTTTCTGTCAGATACTTTGTGACTGCTTCTTCATCCATATAGCCCAGATGGCGGATGGTGGGATTGGGGGGGAGCAGATTATCTTCGAGGGGTTCTTTCAGAAACTCATCGGTCATCCAGCAGTAAAATCCTTTCCGTGAAAGGCAAAGACGCCGGTCACGCTCCTTTTGGAGTCCGGAGTCGTCAAAGGTCCACTCCTTCAGCTGCAGCTCTTCAGAAAGGGGAGCAAAGATGCACTCCAAATCCTTTTTTTCCTCTACGATCCCCTTTTTCTCCTCTTTGCTCAGCCCGATCATATCCATAAGGCGCTCCGTATGCCGTTCGGTGATCCTGGTCATAGTCGTGGGACCGGGGAGTGCTGCTTTTTTGTCAGAACTCTTCTTTTTCTGATTTTTCTTGAATCGGGCGTGATCTTCGCGAACATATTTCTGAGCGGACTCACTGCCCCGGGCAGCGGCAAGTTTCATCCATTTGAGAGCTTCATCCGGTTCCCCCTTGTGGAGATAGACAGTACCGATATTGTAATATGCCAGTGAAGTCTGTTCCGGGTCTGCCGCCGCAGCTTTGTAGCAGAGGAGAGCTCTTTCTTTGTCCGGTGCTTCGATCCCCTGACCATTGCAGTACATATTGCCCAGAGCGAGCCAGGCGCCGCAGATCTTGTTTCCGGCGGCAAGTTCCAGATAGGTATAGGCTTCTTCCCAAAGTTTCTTTTTTCCGGCGGCATCAGTTGTTTTTTCTGCCTCTTCCCGAAAGAAAGTGCCGAGAATGTATGCGGCAACAGCATGGGGTTTATACTCTTTTGAAGCGGGCTGTGCCGCAGCTTTAAGGTACTTTACAGCCAGCTGCTGATCTTTTGGGACGCCATCGCCGATGATGAGCATTCTCCCCATCTGGAAATATGCTTCAGGATATCCGGAGCTTTCTGCAACCTTTTTAAAAAGGGCAAATCCTTTGGCGCCATTTTCTGCTTTTTTTTCAGGCAGGCAGTAAAAACAGGCAAGTTTGAAGGTGCTGTTGATTTCGTTGAGTTCTGCACCTTTCCGCAAATACTCTTCAGTTTTGCGGAAATCATGCTTCCGGGCAGAAAGTATCCCCAGATAGTAATACACCTCCGGAAACTCTTTGCCGGGAACACCGGCAAGAAGCGCCTCTGCCTCTTTGTATTTCCCGCTATCTATCAGAGCAGAGGCTTTTTCCAGAGTCTTGCTGTGTTTCCCGGGGGAGGAGGCTGCGGCAAGCTGGGGCGTCAGAAGTGCGGAAAGAGCAACAAGTGCTGCCAGAACGATTTTTTTTCCTTTGTTGAACATTAACTTTATTGTCCTTATTTTATCTTTGGATATGGCGTTTCAGCCGATCTTCAATTCAAAGAGATCGGGGGCAAAAGCAAGGGGCGTGCGGCAGATCCCCGCAATACGCCGCCCGAAACTTTCCACTGCCCCCTGAGGCATTGTCTCTTCCAGGGTAACTGCCGTCACCGCTTCTTTTTGGGGAAGAGCGAAAAGTACAGCCGGTTTCTTACCGTACTTTTCAAGGAACGCAAGATTTCTGGCGGCATCGGCGGAGCCCAGCGCCTTTGCCTTGCGGAACAGATCCCCGGCGCGTTCCACATTCCGGGTGCAGCCGCAGCCCGCTGCGATCAGCACCCCCAGCTTGTTGAGCAAGGGAGCGTAACTGCTCTTTGAACCTTTGCGGCAAAGGGCGCAGACACGGCGTCTGCCGGCAGCGGTATGACCATACTCCCGGGCGCAGAAATCGGCAAATGCCAGAAGAAGTTCGGGGTCTTCCCCGGCAACGGCAGACTCCATCAGGTCAACTCTGACCGGTGTCGCCAGATAGCCTGACAGATAAAGAGCCGCCATGTCGCCATGCTCACCCAGAAGTTCAAACTCCTCCAGAAGTCTTTCCTGTCCGGCACCGTCAAGCATGGAATAGCGTTCAAGCATTTCAGCAAATTTCATTGGATCCCCCTTTCCTGTTTTTTTTGCAAGATATGTCATCAGTAATATACGGCTGTTTCCAACTGTTATTCTGACAGAAAAAGAAAATTTTTTACAATTTTTCTTTTTTGAATATCGTGCATCATTTTGAATAAGCAAAAAGCGTGCCAAATTTCCGGCTCTATATTCAGAGCAGGGACTTTTTCCGGGGGAGCACCTGAAATTTTTTTTCTGACCGGGGACACGGCATTAGAATATTAAGGATATATAAGGCTTTTAAAAATCAGACAGTTCAATATTTGACCGGGGGGTGGTTTATTTTTTAACACCGCAAATCTGCTGCAAGAGTGTGCGGTGCCCCGTTGATCTTGCGCTTGCGGTCAACTCTGCCCATTGACGGCGGGGTATCCGGCGCATACTGAAAAGGGCTGCTGCAAATTTTCTGCAACAGCCCTTTCCGGGGAAAGTTGAAACAGTTTTTCAGAGCTGCTTCAGGGGCAGCCAGGCACCGTTCTGTTTGGAACTTGCCACAACGGTTTCAATAAAGTTCATACCCCTGACACCGGTCTCTTCATTGGGGAAGAGTCCGGCATAGGGACGGTTTTCCATCTTTGCGGCAATGGCAGCGGCAAAGTCGGTGTAGATATTGGCAAAGGCTTCGATGAATCCTTCGGGGTGTCCCGCAGGGAGACGGAGCAGACCTTTGACGCTGTCATCCAGTTCCGCCCAGCCCCGGCGGAGCGTTTTCATGGCAGTGTCGTTGGTCTTGAGGAGCAGATTTTCAGGCTCCTGCTGGGACCACTCAAGACATCCTTCAGAGCCGTAGACTCTGAGTTTGAACTGGTTCTCTTCGCCGCAGGCGACTTCACTCAATTCAATAACACCCTTGGCGCCCTTGTCAAAGCGCAGCATGATGGTGGCATCATCATCCAGTTCACGCCCTTCCACAAAGGTGGCAAGATCGGCGGAAAGTTCCGTGATCTTCAAGCCGGTGGTGAACTCGATGAGCTGCTCGGCATGGGTTCCGATATCCCCCACACAGGCGGCGGCGCCGGACATCTTTGATTTGACACGCCAGGTGGCTTGTTTGCCCGCATTGGGAGCGGCAAGCCATCCCAGATCGTAGGTCGCCACGATCTTTCTCAGCTTGCCCAGCACTCCGTCTGAAATCATTTTACGCATCTGCCGCACCATGGGGTAGGCGGAGTAGTTGTGCATCAGAGCGAAAAGGAGTCCTGTTTCCTGCACCTTGGCACGGAGCTTGAGGGCTTCGTCCAGAGAGAGGGTCATGGGTTTTTCGCAGAGCACATGGAACCCGTGTTCCAAAGCTGCCATGGCAATGGGGAAATGGGTGGAGTTGGGGGTAGTGACCGCCACAAAGTCCATTCTTTCGCCCTCAGGGAGAGTTGCTTCTTTTGCGAACATCTCCATGTAGGTGTCATAGCACTTTTCCACGGGGATGAAAAGTTCATCCGCCATGGTCTTGTTGGCTTCGGGATCGGTACAGAATGATCCGCAAACCAGTTCGATCTTCCCGTCGAGACGGGAGGCTGCCCGGTGGACGGCACCGATAAAGGCGCCGGGTCCGCCGCCGACCATACCCATTCTGATCCTGCGTTTCATGATTTTGCTCAGCCTTTCAGCATGGCGTTGAGGATGTAGTAGTTCAGCTCTTCGTAGTCCCGTTCAGCGATCATCTGATCCATGACCTTGTCGTCCAGAGAGCGTGAGATCTCAAGGAGCTTCATAAAGATACGGCGGCTGTACTCCAGATGTTTCATATCCACACCGGATTTCTGGGTGCGCATGACTTTGACGTCAAGTCCGACCCACTCGCCGTTGTTTCCGAAACCGTGACGGTCGAGGACGCGGACCTGATTCAGAGCGCGGCGGGGATCCACGGCGCCGAAGGTCAGATCCTGGTCGAATTTCAAGCTGTTCTGGTCGTTGAGGTGGACGCTCCACAGCTTCTTGTGCGCCAGAGCAAAGCCCATTTCATCGGAGGGTGAAAGGTTGGCAAGCAGAGCGTGTGCCGTCTCAATGAGACAGCCCACACGGGAGGGATCACTGGTCATAAGTCCCATGGCGATGGCGTGGCCGATGGTGGGGATGTAGGTGTGATCCATGGGTTCGTTGGGCTTGGATTCGATCATCACGCGGATGTTTTTGTCATAGTCCAGCATCATCTGCAGAGCACCTGCGATGCGCTCAGTGGCGACCACAGGGTCTTTGGCTTCACGGATATAGGTACCTTCACGGGCGAGCCACAGCACGATGTTACGGGTTCCCAGAGCGTTGGCGATGTCGATGGTGCGTTTGGTGCGTTCCAGAGCGTATTCCCGGCACTTGGGGCAGTTGTTGGTGTATCCGCCGTCGATGGTCTCGGGGGCGAACCACATACGGGGAGCCACAAACTCAGCGGTCAGACCGTGATCGTCCAGGACCTTCTTCAGTTCGGTGGCCTCTTTGATGATCTGTTCAGGAGTCAGATCCGCCATGTTGGGCACAGCGTCATCGTCGTGGAACTGGATCCCGTCAAAGCCCATCTTCTTGTAGGACTCCAGCTTCTTGTTGAAGGGGATGGTGTTGCGGACTTCAGGACCGAAAGGATCAGCGCCTTCGTGGATGTTCCACGGACCGAAAGAAAAACGGAATGTTCCCTGCATGATTTCAACTCCTTATAGTTGGTTTTGGGAAATAATTGAATTTTAACGGACAATTTCAAATATACCTCTTGAAAAGTCAAAAAACCTTGATTATATTATGAATTGATAGCACTATCTTACGATTTGAAGGAACATTATGAAAACCGTCATCGCCAACCGTTCGGATTTCTTCCCTGAGGATGGGTGCCCCGTGGCACTGAGGACCATTCAGGGGGATCAGCACATCCAGCACGAAGGCGACCTGACCGACATCCGCCATACGCACGATTTTTCGGAGCTCATCATCATCACCGCAGGAGACGGCACCCACTGGATCAACGGCGAAAGCTACTGTGTCCGTGCCGGGGATATCTTTCTCATTCAGGGCAACACGGAACACTACTTTGAAAAAAGGTGCCGTCTGGGGATGTTCAACATCATGTTTGACGACTCCTACTTGAGAGAGCATCTGCGGAGCTTGCGCAGTCTTCCGGGGTTCAACGCCTTCTTTCTCTTTGAACCCACCTACCGGCGCAGCCACAAATTCAAAAGCCACCTCCACATTTCCCCTGAAGCCATGCGCCCTTTGATGACTCTGCTGCAGAGCATGGTGGAAGAGGCGTCACAGCAGCGTCCCGGGCGGGATCTGCTGCTTCTTGCCAAAGCCCTTGAGATATTCGTCTTTATTTCCAGAGAGTACACCAGAGAGCACAACCCCATGGTGACCACCCTCTGCCGTCTGGGGGATGTTATCAGTATGCTTGAAAACAACTACACCGAACACTGGACCATCTCACGGATCTCACGCATCGCCTCCATGGCGCCCAGCACTCTGCTGCCTGTGTTCCGCAAGGTGACGGGGTACTCCCCCATAGATTATCTGATCCAGCTCCGCCTTGCCAAAGGGGCGGAACTTTTGTTGAAAACGGAAATGGCTGTCTCTGAGATCGCCTTGAAGTGCGGGTTCCCCGACTCCAACTACTTTTCACGGCAGTTCCGCAAGCGTTACAATCTGTCGCCCAAAGAGTACCGGGGACAGCAACTGCATACAAAATCTGAATGAAAGGTTGAAAAATCCATGAAAACAATTGAACTTGTCCACTTTATCGAATGGAAGAAGATCCCCGATGAAGAAGTTGAAAAGACCATGGAGCAGGCTGCTTCATGGGGAGTAGACTCTCTGGTCGCCCACCCCTGCTGGGGCATGAAAGATGAAAGCGCCCCCGGATACTTTGAGAAGTGCGCCAGACTGCTGAAAAAGTACGGATTCAAAACCCCTGCCTGCCACGCCTACTGGGGCAAAGAAAATGACATTTCCCCGGCGGATCCGGCGGCACTTGAGACCATCGTTCCCCGGCATGGTGCTTTTCTGGAAAAACTTTCCACCATCGGCGTCAGAAGCTACACCATGCACATCGCCATGGAGTCCGACGGTTCGACGCCGTGGAAGACCATCGCTCAGGCGGTGGAGTCTCTGCTCCCTGCGGCACGGAGAACCAATATCATCCTCGCTCTGGAAAACGGACATGAAAACTGCGCCGAACAGAAGCGTCTGGCTGACTTTGTTTCTTCATACCGTGATCCCTTCCTGGGGGTCTGTTACGACACAGGCCACGCCCACTGTTACGGAGACAGAGAGTGGAAACGCACTCTTGATATCCTTGCCCCCCACATCGTCACCTGTCATCTCCATGACAACAACGGCACCTTTGACGACCACAATCCTCCCGGTGAAGGTACTATCGACTGGGGGGAAATGAGCAGTGCTTTGAAACAGCTTCCCCGTCTGCTCCACGCAGAGACCGAATCGGGCAACTGGGGCAGAGAGTCCTGGGAAAAGTTCGTTGAGATGTGGAACAGCTGAAATTCAGCGTCCCTGTCTGCTCAGAAAAGAGACCACAGCCTCTCTTTCGACGATCCCCGTATGGCGCCAGCGGGGGACTTTTTCGTGGAGTATGCGCCGCAGAACAGGGGAACTCACCATCATGTAGGAACTGACGGTCAAAGTGATCCGGGGAGGCGCTTTAAGCACCCCCCGGTGCCATGAAAACCCGGAAAAGCCGATGATCTTTTTGAACTTTGGAGCGTTCCTTTGCAGATCCTCAAGAAGCGCTTTCAGTTCACTCCGGGTCACGGTCACGGTGCAGAGGGTGGTCCAGTAGGGCATAAGGCGGAAGAGATCCCGGTACTGTCTGTAATGGGCACTTTTCCCGTGGGGGATATTTGCCGAAAAGAGCGCGCCTTGCGTTTTCCCTGCATGGCGCAGTGCGGCGGCACCCAAACGGGGCAAGTTCCGGGCGCTCAGATCGCCTCTGCGGCAGATGGGACGGTATATGGCAGAGTAATAAGGTTTGACCGCTCCTTTGCTCAAAAGATCAATTGCCGCATCCCCTTTGCCGGGAACGCCCCGGAGCAGCGTGGACTCCACCTTTTCAATGGCAAAAGTCCTGTCGTTGTACTGAAGCGTCACCAGCACCGCCGAAGTGCCGTGTGCTCCCGGCTGGACCATATAGCTCTTGCCGCTTCTGAAACCCGAATGTTCTTCATGGGTATGGGCGCCAATGACCAGATCGATGCCGGTTATGCCCTTGAGAAGCGCCTTTGCGCTGAAGTTGCCCTTCCCGACACCGTTGTGCCAGAGCAGCACAGTAAAGTGTACCTGTTCTTTTTTAAGAGCTTCAAGCTGGGCTTCAAGGACCTTTTTCCAGTGTTTGAATGAAGGAGCTTCTGCCAGAGGCAGGTGGCGGCGGGAGATATTGGGTTCCGTAAGTCCGATGATCCCCACCCGGAAATTGCCTTTGGTGACGATCCTGCGGGGGACTCCCCCCACATCTCCCCAGCGCCAGTCGCCCCCCAGGGTGACGCCTTTGAAATCCCTGCAGCGCCGTGCAAGATCTCTCTGCGGCAGGTCAAAGTCATGGTTGCCGGGGACCATAAAGTCATATTTGAGCAGATTCAAGGCTTCGATCATGGATCTGCCTCCATCCAGTTCCGCCAGCAGATTTCCCCCTGTCAGATCCCCTGCGTCGAGGAGCAGATCAGGCGCCTCCCGGCGGATCTGATACGCCAGAAGTGACAGATTGCGTAAATTGCCGTGCAGATCCGCCGTCGCAGCAATGCGGAACTCCCCGCCATGAAGTACGCACAGCAGAAAAACAAAAAGAAAAAAGAGAAAACTTTTCCAATACCTTGTACACATAAGAAAACTGCCCTGTTTCCAGTTTGATGAGGTAATTCCCCAAGTCATTCAAAAAAGGCTTTTGAAATTGTCCCCCCGCTTCTGAAATCACCTCACTTATTTTTGCGCTTCATGTCCGTACATACCAGCCGCCGGTTCGTTTTGACCCCCGGTACTCTATTTTTTCATCATCGGTCAGGCGTCTGACGATACGATCGATCGTCCGCAGAGAAATTCCGGTAATACCCCGCAAACCTTCCCGTTTGATTCCGGGATTTTTACTGATGGCGTCCAATATTTTTATTTCGCCTTTTATCCCGCCAACTTCCGGTTTTATTTCGCCATTTGAGGGGGGTATTTCGCCATTTGCCCCGCCATTTGCCGGGCGGAGAGTTACTCTGAACTCTGTCAACTTATTGAAATCAAACACCGGCAGCGGATTGCCGTTGCGCTCCAATTCATTTTTCACTTTGTCCTCTTTCCGGAAATCCGACCATCGTTTTCTACTCCGAGCAGGAGATATCCCGGCTGTTTCCGTCCCGGCAAATCGTTAGCAAAGGCACTGACAGCCTGTCCCATTTTTTCTGCTTTATCAAAAGCTCTGGAACGCTCGACTGTTTCAGATTCAAGATCTGTCAATAATTTTTTAAGTTCAGCTTCTGTCAACATTCTTTGATCTTCAGTTTTTATCCATCCGCAACTCCGAAGGGAGTAATATACCACAGCAATCTGTTTTTTTCAATCTGATTTGCGATATTTGTCTGCATTATCTTTTTTACTGAGGAGGTAATTTCAAAACTCCTCAAAATTGTCAAAGCGCCCTCGCTTCGATCTGATAAAGGGAGCGTTTTCGGCTGTTACCTTGCAGGTAGCAGGTGCAAACTACCCTTTACAGCTCTTTGCGAATGACATCTTTGCCATTTTTTGAATGGGACTGTTGCAAAACCTCAAGAAAGGTAAGCAATAGCCTTTTTTATTGTGTAAGCAGAAAAAGAATGGTATGCTCAACTCCCCAAGGTGAATGGCTATACACTTTTTTACTTTGCTCAAACATTTTGATTGAGGAGAATACTTGAGGCGGATTTTATTTCATTGCGCCCGGGGAGTTTGGGGGCAAGAGGCGTCAACGCCTCTCTCCCCCCCCCCTCTCTTGCAGCGCTCCCGGCGCACCGGTCTCGATGGTAGACATGCCCCGTGGCTGCGGCTCAGGGGAATGTGTAGTTTTAGTCTGTGAACCAGACATTATCGCAAATACAAACTTGTCAACCGCCAGCGCCTTGCTC
>JAZODE010000125.1:0-21243 GCA_045596885.1 Victivallaceae bacterium | reverse complement strand
CCTCAAAAAAATTCATAAAAACTGCACATCCTTACGCCCGTCAGGGCGCACTTCACGTTTGCCGCAGGCAAACTCTTCACACCTTCACATCTTCACTCAATCAGCGTTCACGCTGATTGAACTTTTGGTCGTTATTGCCATTATCGCCATTCTTGCGGCCATACTTCTGCCTGCTCTGCAGCAGGCACGGGAACGGGGCTACACTGCTTCCTGCCTGAATAATTTGCGAACATTCGGTCAGGCAGCGCAAAATTATGCTGACGATTACCGGGTCTGCCGGGTCATTTACCGTTGCCATATCGGGAACGGTCAAACCGAGCAGTGGCGGATAGCGCTCGGGACGCTGAATTATCTGCCGCAAAATGTCCGGGATATCCCCAGAAATCCCAAGTCCAAATTGGATATCTGCCCTGCGGAAAAAAGTTTCAAAACCTCCAGCAATGTTACTTCCGATCGGAATTTCGCCGGAAGTCATTACGGACTCAACTATTGTCTGACCTGGCATCCGGACAATACAAGTAAAAATTCAGTTTCCTGGTCGTGGCATCCGAAAAAGGAACTTCAGCAACCTGCAAAAACCATGTATTTTGCAGACAAACCAGCCGGAGACAAAAATGCTTACTACGTTTTCAGCGCCAGAGCCCACGGTCTGCAGCAATTCCGGCACGGCAATGGCTATACCAATTCCATTTATCTTGATCTTCACGCCGCCACAGGGCATTACACAAAGATCCCCAATCAGTTTACTTATGATGTGCTGGGGATCAGCAGAAAAGTGGTGGACTCCTGGTATTACAGAAGAAAAAATCTTACCTCCTGGTATGATTTCTGAACGGAGAATGCTTATTTTTCAGATCTGTCAGTGCAGATACGGACGACCGGTGGAAGCTCTTCACCGAAATTCCTGAACAGTCCCATTTCAATGGTCTGAAAGTTATTGAGCTTGTCAAAGCGCGTTTCCCGCCGTTCCGGACAACCGCAGCTGCGGGAAGGACGCAGGACAGGTTCAATGAATATGCCTGCCTGAGGGGCATTGACAATGTTATTTCTGATCCTGTCCAGCAGAAGTTCGACTCCCAGTTGTGCTTTTTTGCGCAATGGCTGAATAACAGTGGCAAGAGGGACTTTGCAGAAATCGCAGAAACTCATGCCGTCAAATCCGATAACAGCGATATCATCCGGCACGGTCACGTTTCTTGCAGTCAGTTCATAGATCAGTTTCCCGGCGATCTGGTCATTGTGACAAAAGACGGCATCCACTTTCATTGTCACAAGTTTTCTGACAAGGATGTCGAAATCGTAATTGAATTTTTCTCCATAAAAAAGCAAATCATCGCCGCAGGGCAATCCCAATTCAGTACAGGCGTTTTTCCATCCGGTATAGCGGCTGTGGTAAAAAGAAAAAGAGTGTGACTGCACTGCCAGCAGAGCGATTTTCCGCCTGCCGTGGGCATAAAGGTGTTCGACCGCCATTTTCCCCCCTGTGATGTAATCAGTCGCAACATCACAATCGAAAAAAATGCTTCTGCTCAAAAAAACACTGGGCACGTGAAGATGGGGCATGGCCATTTCCGGGCTGATGGTATTCAGAATGATCCCGTCTACGCCACGCATTTCCAGCTTGTGGATCAACTCTTTGATGGTTTCCCTGTCATTGGAAAAGCCCTGAACGATGGGATCCATATTGGCTTTTTGCAAATCAGCGAGGATCTCCTGAAAAAAAGAGGTGGTGCTGCCGAATTCAAGAGAAGAGTCGATCACGCCCACAGTTCCGGAAGCAGCGCCTTTCAGAAGTTTGGCGGCAACGTTGGGGATATATCCCAGCTCGGCGGCGATACGGCGGATCTCCTCCTGGACCTTGCTGGAAATGCGGCAGCTTTCAGGATGGTTGAGCACAGCGGAAACCGCCTGCCGGGAAACGCCGACTTTGCGGGCGATATCCACCATACGTACTGCCATATATTCTTCCTTCCACTTGTTTTTTTTTAACGGCTGTTCCAGTTGATAAATATACCATCATTTTGCTTTTTTTTCAAGAAGCAAACAAGAAAATTGTGATTTTTTTAATTTTTTTCTCTTGACAATTTTTCAGGAAATGCTATATTAAAATCAATAGCTTTCTCGAGAAAGCAGTGTAAACAAAGGAACTGATCGTTATGAAAAAGCTTATCACTTTTTTGCTGCCGTTAGTCTGTGCGTTGTCCGCTTCAGACCTGCCCTTGCCAGTATCCGGTGTCCTGTCGAAGCCGGTCCGTCTGGGAGAACACTCTCATCTTGCCGTCAAGGCCCGGAGCATCGGCACCCGGGGCTGCAGACTCAACATCAATATCACCCGGGAACTGACTCCGGGAGACAGAGCCACCTACAGCACAGCTCTCGCTCTGACAGACAGTTTTCAGACCTTTTACATCCCCCTGATCCGCAGCAGCGGCCGGACAGCCGTTGCGTTCTACTACAAAAAAGGAACGCCCCGCTGTTCTATCGATCCGCTTAATTCCGGCCGTCTGCTTTCTCTCAAAACCCATCCCGAAAACGGCAATACCGGCCGTGTCGAAATCCAATCCATCAAGCTGACCACCCACTCGGCCCCTCTCTCGCCGGAAATGGCCGCTGCCGCAGAAAAAGTCAAAAATATGTCCCTGGTCACCCCCTATGTGTTCAAAGAACTGCTGCCCGGGAAAACTGTTCCTGCCGCAGGTTTTGTGATTTGCCGGACAGGAAGCACACTCACCGAAAAATTCGCAGCAGCCGAACTTTCGCGCTATCTGAAAAAAGTGACGGGTAAAGATTTCCCCGTCGTCAAAAGAGGAAGCAAAAAAATCCTCCTGAAAGTCGTTCCCGGCCCCAAAACAGAAAGCTTTACTTCCCAATTTACCGACGGCAAAACAGTGACCATCACCGGCGCTTCCCCCCGGGGACTTCTTTACGGGGTTTACGATTTTCTTGAAAAAGCAGCCGGGATCCGGTGGTTTGCGCCCTTTGATTACGGCGAAGTCGTTCCGTCAAATCCCGATCTGGCTTTTCCGCTTTTCAGAGACAGTGTCGATCCCGTCATGAGTTTCCGCAGTCCCCACTACTGCAGCGGCAAAAAAACAAAGGGCGCTGCCCAACACCTCTGGGCTATGGCGGACTGGTGCGTAAAAAACAGAATGAATGTGGAACTTGAACGTATCCGGGACAGAAAAAAGATCGTTTCCTTCTATGCCAGACGGGGAGATTGTATCTGGCTTTCCCCCAGAGGCGGACACAGTTATCATAAATTCGTTCCCCCTGCCAAATATTTCAAATCGAACCCTGATTTTTATCCTTTGGATCCCGCTACGGGAAAACGCCGTGCCTGGCGCGCCCAGCTGTGCTGCACCAATAAGGAACTTTTCAAAGAACTTGGAAAGATCGGTGATACCTATTTCAAAACCTATCCCCACGTCAAGATCTTCTATTTCGCCCAGATGGACGGAGCACTGCTCTGGTGTCACTGCCCCGGCTGTCTCGCCATCACCCCCAAGGGGGCTGAACTCCATACAGCTTCCGACCGGGTGGTCAATATGGCCAATAACGTGGCCCGGGAGATCCGCAAAAAACATCCGGATGTCATGGTCCGCACCTTTGCTTACGGTTTGGGGCGCAAACCTCCGGAAAACATCAAACCTTCGCCTGATGTCATCATCAGATACTGCCATTATATCCGGGGCAATGTCATGCCCTGGGCAACTGACTCCGGCGAATATTTGCGCAAATGGGCTGAATTGACAAAGGGCAATGTGGAAATCTATTCCTACAACCAGCACAATATCCGGTACGGCAGCACCATCGAAGCCCAGGTGGCACTGATCCGTTTGATGAAAGTCCTTAAAATCAAGGGAACCCACCAGGAAACGACAGAGACTTGGTCAGGTATCGATGCTTATCTGTTCTATCTGATGGCCCGTCTTGCCGTTGAACCGGCGCTGGATGAAGCCAAAATCCGGGCAGATTACTACTCAAAATTCTACGGTTCAGCAGCTCCGGAACTTCTGAAGTGTATGGAGATCCTGGATGGGATGCTTGCTGATCCCGGAGCCAGGAAACGTATCGGTTTCATGACACTGGCAACCTTTTCGGAAGGACACAAAAAAGAGATCCGTGCCCTTCTGGACCGGGCGGTCCGGAAAAGCGCAAAGGACTCCCGCCAGCTCAAGGCGGTCAGAGCGCAGCAAATCGGTTTTGAAGGCTGGTTTGCCTACTCTGATGTGATCTGCGCCACAGATGCTTTTTATAAAGCGCCTGTCGCCGGAAACTTCAATAACGCCATTGCCGCCATTGACACCTACAAAAAAATGGTCACAACGCACGCTCCGGCACGTCTTTTCCACGGTTTGCGCTTTTTCAATAAAGTCGAAACGGGGCTCCGGACTTACTGGGCCAATGTCCAGAAAGAAAATGAGCTTTTGAAGTCCTATTCCGTTGTCAGTGATCTCCGGGAATGGAAATTTGCTGTCGATCCCCACAACAAAGGGGAAAAAGAAAAGTGGTATCACCCCGCTTTCGATGACCGGAAGTGGACGACCGTTCAAACCGGCATGCACTGGGAAAAACAGGGGTTCCCCAACTACGACGGTGTTGCCTGGTACAGGGCCAAAGTGACCGTTCCTCATAATAATAATGAACTTTTCTTTCTCGGCGTAGACGAAAAAGCATGGGTCTATCTGGATGGAAAATATATCGGCGGGCAGCACGAAGGCGATGTCGGCGTTCTGTGGCAGAAACCCTTCAAAGTCCGGCTCAATAAAGGCCCCGGAGTCTGCACTGTTGTCATCAAAGTCCTCGACAGCAGTGCCGCAGGCGGCATCTATAAGCCGATCTATCTCATCCGCCCGGCAAAGAGGAAATGATCTGACCTTCCTCTGAACAGTCCGCCGCCTTTTGATCTGTCAACGATATTCCCGGACAGAAAGGCGGCGTTTTTTATTTGTTTTTCAAGAGAGGCAATTTCAAAAGTAATTCAAAAGATGGCAAAGAGGGCATCGCAAAGAACTGCAAAGGGTAGTTTGAAGGCTGCTACCTGGCTTGTCCCGCCGTAGCTTTATGCGGAGGGGGAAAGGTAACAGGCGCTTGTCCCGCCGCAGCTTTATGCGAAGGCGGAAAAACGCTCCCTTTATCAGATCGAAGAAGAGGACGCTTTGACAATTTTGAGGAGTTTTGAAATTGCCTCAAACCGCATTTTTTTCTTTGGCGGGGTTTGCCATCATCAGCGCCATGCCGCCCAGAACGAGGACGATGGAGGTGATGAAAAGGGGAGTGAATTTCTCTTTGAGGACGATTGCCGACAAGGTGAATGTGATCGCTGCTGAAAGGTATCCGAAAGAGCCCAGCACTCCCGGCTTGACATATTTGAGTGCGGCGTACCAGCAGGCATTGGCAAGGGCAAGAGTGACTATGCCTGTGTAGAGGAATCCGCCCCAGATCCGGGGAGTGATGGCGGCGAAATCAGCGGGTTTCGCTGTGAAGCAGATGACAGGGAGCATCAGGAGCGCTCCGAAAATGAAAGAAACGAACATACTGACAGGACCGCCGTACTCTTCTGAGACTTTGGCGCCGTAAACGGTGAAAAATGCCCAGCAGAATCCGGAAACAAGCGCCATGCCGTCGCCGATGAGAGAGCGCCAGCTGGTATCGGCGTAGATGTCTCCCCCCCGGGCGGTGCCTGCAAGGATAATGCCCGCAAAGCCGATGAGCATACCCGCCAGCCCCTTCCACGAGGTTTTTTCACGCAGAAGGATGAAGGCAAGTATCACCGTGGCAATGGGGGAACAGTTCGCCATGAGAGAGCAGCGGGCGGCGGTGGTGAAATAAAGGGCGTAAAAGACAAAGTAACTTTCAAGGACGATCCCCACCAGACCGATAAGAAGGAATTTCTTCCAATCTTTGACAAAGGCTCTTTTGATCAGTTCCCGGTTTTTGCTGAAAAAAAGCAAGGGAGACAATGTGACCGCCGCCAGACAGAAACGCAGCAGATTGGCAAGATAGGGGTTGATGCTGCCCCCATCCTCTTCTCCGAAAAGCCAGCGTCCGGCAATATAGAAACTTCCCCATGAAGCAGTTGCCAAAAAGCCCAGCAGCAATCCCAATGCACTTTTCATAAAATTATTTGTTCCCTTCTTAAAAATTTATCTTCTCCGGATCACGGTCCATAATATACTGTTGAAAGATAAATAATTCAATTAAAAACCTTTATATTGAAAATTCTTTTCTGAAACTGCTTTGTGCGGAGAATTATATTCTCCGTAAAAGGAGTTTGAGGCTAAAAAAATCATTTCCGCTTCCTTTGAGAAGAAGGGAAATGATTTCAAACTCCGGAGCTTTTCTTCCGGATCAGCAGGGGGGGGGCGTTCCCCACCCTTGAGATTTTATTTGACGGCGATCATTACGGGACGGTAGATACCGCCCTGACCGCCCACATCACGGACTTTCACTGTAAGCTGCTGATTTTTTCTGTTCCAGTCGATTTGTTCATCAATGCGGATATCAAAGGGCATTTTCCACTCATCTCCGCCTTTACTGACCCGGCTGCCGCAGAGTTTTCCGTTGCAGTAGACCCATGCGGACTCATCCACACCTGAAAAGAGGAGCCAGACTTGTTTGCCCTTCCATGCAGCAGGAACATTGAAGCTCAAAGAATACCAGCCGTCGCCGTCGTAATTTTTTATGTAGGATTTGAAACTTGCTGAAGCGGCTTTTCCGGGGTTCTCCCATCCGGAGTCGATACGGACTCTGCTGGTGAGAGCTGTCTTGGGGCGCTTCAAGTACCACTTTTCCCGGTCGCCTTTTTTATCAGGATCAACGGTCAGATACCAGTGGAGCGACATATATTTGCCGTCGGCGTAGTTCCGCAGCTTTTCCGCCACGCGTCCGCCGGTGGTGTCGCCGAAGTTGGCTTCAAGGCGGAAAAGGGTGAACCAGTTCATGTTGATTTTTTCCCAATTCTCTTCACGGAAACGGTGGAGCTTTTTCGCCGCCTGCAGCTTCTTTGCTCCTGAAGAAGAAAGTGCGTAATAGGTCAGCCGGGCGTGGGTGTTGACACGGAGCTGGTGCTCAAGCAAAGCCCTCTGGCTGGGGGTGAGAGACTTTTTCAATCCCTTTTTCAACAGAGCATCGGTCACATCAAAGTCTTTCTCAAAGTAGTATTTTTCCAGATCCCACATAAGCCCCCGGCGGAAATTGCCGTATTTGCCTTTTCTGCCGATCTCTTCACGCTGGGGGAAGAGGCGTTTTGCCCAGACCTCATTGCGGAAATAGGCGTAGTAAGCCTTGACTTCAGGAGCAGCGGCTCCGAAAGCGGAACAGTATTCGTTGAGGTGCTCTTCAAATGTTCTTTGGGGGTAGACATGGGCACGGGCAAGAATGTAATCCGCAATGCCGGTGGTGCCCCAGAAGCCGTGGAGTGAATCGTAGTCTGTTCCCACCATGCCGTTTTTGAAACCGACCTGGAAGTGGTTGAAAAGGATCTCCTCGATCCCCATGGGCAAGCCGGTGTTGATGTGTTGATCGTTGGGGCGCTGGAACATTTCATCAGCTCCCATCTTGCGCCATGCTTTGTACATTTCATCGCTCTTTTGCAAGGTCATCATGTGGGGGACAAATCCGATGACGATCCCCGGTGCCACCCGGAACTTTTTCGGAGGATAACGGTAGACGCTGTAGGCGTAGAAACTGACCCGCACTTTGGGATCGGTTTTCCGGGCTTCTTTAAGGACTTCATTGGCAAGATAGAGATAGCGGTCGGTCAGGTTGCGGTCCCACTTCTCCCCGGGAGGTGCAGGCGCATCAAGAGCACGGCATTCTTTGCATTCGCAGTAGCCGCCCCAGTCATTTTCGCAGACATTTATCATCTGGGGACGGGGGGTGCGTTTTTTCCAGTTGCTGACGATCTGGTTGATAAAGGCACGGTTGGAGGGACACATCTTGATGGTGTCAGGGCGTTTGGGATTCCTGGGGGCGCGCTTGCCGTTGACGAGGGCAAAGTACTCCGGATGGGTTTTTCCGTAACGTTTCCACCAGGTGGTGAAGGCGTGTCCGTAGGTGTAGTGGACATTTCCTCCCATGCGCATCTGTTTCAGCCAGCGGCGGGTGTAGAAATCCTGATCGGCGAGATACTTTTTGGCGTTTTTGCGGTAAAATTCAGGGAAGAAATAGTCTTTCTGCACTTCCTGATATTTGGGGGTGCTGAATCTGAGTCCCCGTTTTTTCAGTCTGCCGGGCTCCCAGCTGTTTTTGCCGGTTTCAAGTTTCAGCACTTTCGCCTTTTCATAACTGGTCCCCAGAGGACCGGGGGCGAGGAAGAGGAATTTGAGCTGCTTTTCGAGAAAGTCGTATACAGCGGTCAAATCCCCGGTCCTGCGGTATCTGAAAACGGAAGCGTTGGCTTTGATTCCGGGCTCGGAGTCCCCGTAAAAGCGGCTGTACCGGGGAGTGACTTCCCAGACTCCCACTTCGGGTTTGAGCTTCACATTGGCGGGTTTTTCAAAGATAAAGTGGTATTTCCCCTGACTTTTCCGGGAGACGATGGGGATTTTTTTCTCCGTGACCATTTTAAGATGGTCCTGCAGCTCCATGGCAGCAAAGCGCACTGTTGCACTGGCGTTTTTGGGGACGACGATTTCCGCTTTTTCAGGTGTCACCACCACAGCTGCTCCCCCCAGGAGCATACTGCAAAGGGAAAGTGCAAGAAGGAATGTTTTTTTCATTTGTGCTTAACCTTTTTTATTTTTCCAACTGTTTCCGCAGCCAGCAGTAGATGGCATCACCCAGCTGATAGCCCCCTTCACGGGCGGGGTGGAGCGCATTCCTGTCACGGAGGACCTTTTTGCTGCTTCTGGCGTGGACCTTGTAGCTGCCCTTCATGTAGCTGCCGTCAGGGTCGATCGCCTGATGGAGCGGGATCAGTCTGATGCCGGGATCTTTCAGCTCTTTCACCAGAGCGGTGAGGGCACGGTTGTAGCTCTGGATGTTCCGGCGGTACTGGTATTTGGACTGGAAGGAGCCGTAGTTTGCTCCGAAGCCGTCCTGACCGCATCCGCAAGGGTTGGTGGCGACGCCGATGATAGCTTTGGGAGCGTGTTTCCTCAGTGCGGCAAGGAGGGTTTTTGCATTATTGAGAGATTTGGCAAGGCGTGCTTCTCTTGTCTCTGCCTGGGCGCTGAACATGTCGTTGCCCCCCAGCTGGATCACGATAAAGTCAGGTGCTTTCCCCTGATTGATCTTTTTGAGCCATGCGGGGATGTCAAGGACCTTTTTGCCGTTGACGATTTTAAGAAGAGGGCTCCGCAGACGGTAAGCCTGAGATTTGGGGAGATTCCGCACGCCGAAAGCCTTCATCTGTTCTCTTTCAGCTTCGTTCTGTGCCTGAGGCAGTTCCTCTGCGGTGTAAAGCCAGCGTTCAAGGAAACATCCCCATGAAAAGCCGCCGTAACCGTCATGGGCAAGCCCCCCGGGAACGATGGGACGCCCGCCGCCTGAGTGACTGCCGATGGGGGTGTAGTTGACGAATCCTGCTTCACGCATGACTTTGAGCAGATGGGCGGGGTATCCGCAGTTGACGCCGGAAGCCGCCAGAAGGGACAGGGTGAATTTCTTTTTATAGTCCGCAGGTTCTTTGGCGACCACCACACGGGTCTTGCCTGAAAGGACCATGCCGTAGTCGTTGAAAAGCCGCAGTTCAAGATCAAAACTCTTGCCTGCATCAGCTTTTTGGGGCGTCCAGAACCAGCGGCTCTCTCCAAAGGTCCCCTTGGGGGATTTGACCTCAACAGCATAGGCTTTGGGGGTGGCTGAGTCGATCACATTTTCATAGTAGAGATTGGTTTCAATGCCGGGGACAGCATAGATCACCTCAGGCAGAGCCATTTTCAATCCCGGGGGAGTGATGGCACATTTGGGGGCAGCTGGAGTTTTGCACACGCTGCACCTTGTAACGACGACGGCTGCCAGAGCCGCACAAACAAGAAGAAATACTTTTTTCATGGTTTTATACTCCTTTGAAGTTAAAATGCAAAGTAGTTGAGCAATCAATTATAAGATAGCATCATCTGAAACTGATTTCAAGAATTTATTTAAAAAGAGTGAAAATTTTTTGTACAGCGAATTTGATGGAGTCTCTTGAAAAATTCCGGTAACGGCTGTATATTTTTACAGCAGATACTTTCAAAGGAGCAGAAAATGGATGAGATCGACCGCACTATTCTCAGATTGCTGAGAGAGAACAGCCGTATAAGCAATCTGGAACTTTCCAGAAAAGTCAATCTGGTCCCTTCCGCCGTTCACAAAAGATTGTGCAAACTGGAAAATGAAGGGATCATTTCTGACTACACGCTGCGTCTTGACCATGCCCGGATGGGGCTCAATATGAATGTGCTCATCAATGTGGTGACCAACGAAAGCGTCGGCACCACCGGCATCGGGGAAAAACTGGCGGCGTTTCCGGAAATATGCGATGTCTTCGATGTGGCGGGAAACACCAGTTACATCGTCCGTGCTGTGGTAAAGGACACATCAGGGCTCAACGATCTTATAATCCGCATGGGCAAGATCCCCGGGATCATGCGCACCCAGACCACTTTGATCATGAATATCCTCAAAAACGAACTTTCTGCAGAGATATAAAAAGAGCTGTTTGCCATAAGGGTACGGGGCGTGCCGATAAAAAAAGACCGCTGCTTGCCTTGTTTCAGGTTTGCAGCGGTTTCTTGAAGCGGGGAGTTACTTCATTCTGCCGGTGTAGGCATCTGTTTCGCTGTCTTTGATCCTGGCAGCAAAGAACTCATTCACAGCTTTGCCCCATGCCTTATTCCAGGGACGGGGATTGCCGTTGAGCTGAACGACCCACAGCTGCAGCTGCTTCTTGCGCCAGTTGACGGAACAACGGGTTCCCCAGGCTCCGCCGTGTCCCATGGTTCCGGCTTTGAAATTGGCGGCAAGTCCCAGAGAATAACTGCCCAGCTTCGCAGGACGGGTGCTGGTCGCCAGATATTTTTTCACCGTTTCCTCTTTCAGGATACGCACGCCGTTGTCTCCTTTGCCCAGATTCATGAGCATACGGTAGAATTTGACCTGATCGGCGGCGGTGGTCCAGAGTCCGGCTCCGGCAGAGGGATGGACCGCAGGTCCGTTGTGGGGCAGGGGCATCCAGCGGTTGAAGGCGCGGAACTGGGGCTTTTTGTTTTTGGCAAGTGTATGCAGGACAATGGAGCGCTTCAACTGCTCTTCAGTGGGCTTGAATGTGGTATCCTTCATGCCCAGAGGATCAAGGACACGCTCTTTCAGGAACACTTCCCACTTTTTGCCGGTGACAACTTCAATGACGGCAGCGCCGATGTCGATACCGGTGTTGGAGTAAAGGGCTCTGGTGCCGGGCTCAAAACGCAAGGGCTGTGCAGCAGCTTCACGGGCAGTCTCTCTCAGAGAAAGTCTGTTCCAACCCTTTTTGCTCTTGGTTGGGATCTCAAAGGGGAAGCCGCCGGTGTGGTTCATGACCATACGGACGGTCAGGGTGTTTTCAGCAGGAACAGTTTTGACTTTGCCCTCCTTGCCCTTGACTGCCACCTTGAGATTTTTGAACTCAGGAAGATACTTGGAAACGGGATCGTCAAGAGAAAGTTTTCCCTCTTCCACAAGAATGGCAATGGTCACACCGCAGAATCCCTTGGTCTGGGAGCACTGCATATAGGTGCTGTTCAAAGCGATGGGGCGTTTTTTGGCAGGATCGGCATAGCCCACGCAGGCGGTTTCCTGCAGGTTGCCTTTGCAGAGAATACTGATGGCTCCGGGGAGTGCGCCTGAGTCGGCAAAGGGCTTCAGCGCTGCAGCGGCAAAGGTGGTTTTGCTCTCTTTTACAGGTGATTTGACCTGAGGCGCGGTACATCCTGCAGCCAGCAGTGCCGCACCCAGCATGAGTGAAAGTTTTTTGAAAGTCATTTTTCTGTTTCCTTAAATAGTTGAGACCTTTGCGTAATATAGCATCGGTTTTGCGAAAAAACAAGGCGTAAAATTTCCGGGATCCTCTTGAAATGGGAAAACTCTTGTATTATTTTATGTTGCAGTTCAAAAACAAGGAGAACTCTGTACCATGAAATACGAAAATAAATACCATCTCGACATCCATGTTCACTGCGACAGCGGAGATCCCGCAAAGCTGGATTTTCTCGCAGAAACCTGCCGTTCCCGCCACACCGTCATCTGCCTGTCAGGAGGTCTGCGTTACGGCGGACACGATTTTCTGCCCAATGACGAGGTCATCGCCATCTGCAAAAGATATCCCGACTGCTTTCTGCCTCTTGCCAAGCTGGACCTCTGGGAAACTGCCGATCCCGCCGAAGTTTACCACTATGCCGAAAAGGGGGTAAAGGGATTCAAGTGTATCTACCCCTACTACGAATACGATCATGACATCTACATGCCGGTCTATGAAGCTGCCGCCAAATGCGATCTGCCTCTGCTCTTCCACACCGGCAACTACCGTCCCAGTCCGGCTGATGAGCTCTACCGCCGTCCCATGCTGAAAAATATGCACCCCATCAATCTTGACCGCATCGCCCGCTCCTTCCAGAGTTTGAAACTGGTCATGGCGCACATGGGGACACGGATCTTTCAGGCAGAAGCAAGCCAGTATTTGAAAATGCTCCCCAATCTCTACGCTGATCTGGGGGGCTGCGGACAGTGGCTCAGAATGCAGCCAGCCGATCTTGCTGAAATGTTCAAGCCCGACACTTTGGAGTGCGACTGCACCATGAAAAATTACAGGAAACTGGTTCTGGGCTCCGACGCATACGTCACCTATCCGCAGATCATCGGCGAAGGTGTCGACCATTACCTGCGTCTCCTCAGACGCATCGGCGTTCCCAAAGATGTTATTGATGACATCATGGGCAAAACCATCGCCTCATGGATGGGGATCGAACTGGATTCCCCGGAATAAGAAAGATCCATATTCCGCAAAGCACCGATGGTGTCCGGCAATGCAACCCCCCACACTCAGGTACACTTGAAGAGCTTTGCGGCAGTGAAAAAAAGGGGGGCTTGCGTTTTGCCCCCCCCCGTTTTTTCAGTTTCCGGCTTTTCAGCAGCAGGAACTTTTGAGAGCCTGATCGAAGTCGGCGATGATATCGTCGATGTTTTCAATACCGACGGAAACGCGGATCAGGTCGGGACTGACACCGGCGGCGATCTGTTCAGCTTCAGAAAGCTGACGGTGGGTCATGCTGGCGGGATGCAGCACGCAGGTGCGCACATCTGCCACATGAACGGCGATAGCGGCAAGTTTCAGAGAGTCCATGACCTTCTCTCCGGCGGCGGAACCGCCTTTGACGCCGAAGGTCAAAACGCCGGAGGCACCTTTGGGCATGTATTTTTTGACTCTGGCATTTTCAGCAGAGTCCTCAAGTCCGGGATAGTTCACCCAGCCCACCTGAGGGTGGCTTTTGAGGAATGTTGCAAGTTTCAGGGCATTTTCGCTGTGGCGCTCCATACGCAGAGCCAACGTCTCAACACCCAGATGGGTGAGGAAGGCGTTGAAGGGCATCATGGGGAATCCCAGGTCACGGACCAGCTGCACCCGGAGTTTCACAGAGAAGGGCATTTCAGGGAAATCACGGGTGTAGACCGTTCCGTGGTAGCTCTTGTCAGGATCGGTGAATTCAGGGAACTTGCCGCACTTCCAGTCAAATCCGCCCTTTTCAATGACCACACCGCCCACAGATGTGGCGTGTCCGTCAATGTACTTGGTGCTGGAGTGGACCACGATGTCGGCGCCGAATTCAAAGGGACGGCACAATGCAGGGGTGGGGAAGGTGTTGTCCACGATGAGGGGGACCTGATTTTTGTGGGCGATCTCAGCGAAAAGCTCCAGATCCGCCACGATGAGGGCAGGATTGGCGAGGGTTTCGCAGAAAAGCGCTTTGGTGTTGGGCTGGAACGCAGCTTCGATCTCAGCAGCGCTTGCGTCAGGTGCCACAAAGGTGAATTCGATACCGAATTTTTTCATGGTGTTGCTGAAAAGAGAGACCGTTCCGCCGTAGAGCGCCGCAATGGTCACAACATGGTCGCCGCATTTGGCGATGTTGGCAATGGCGGAAAAGTTGGCAGTCTGTCCGCTTGAGAGCGCCACAGCCGCCACGCCGCCTTCGAGAGCAGCGATCCGCTTTTCAAAGCAGTCAACAGTGGGGTTGGCAAGGCGGGTGTAGAAGAATCCCGCTTTTTTCAGGTCGAAAAGATCCGCAACGCTCTGGGCGTTGTCGTATTTGTAAGTGGTGCTCTGGACGATGGGAGCAATACGGGCATCGCCGTCACCGGGGGTGTAGCCAGCCTGGACGGCAAGGGTTTCAAGTTTCCAGTTGTTTTCCATAATAAAAACTCCTTTTTGAGATTTTTCAGTTGTTGGCGATGGCATCATAGATGGCACGGCGCTTGCCCAGCAGGAATTTGTCGCAGGCAGGGAAGCTGTTCATCCTGACAGGTTCGGCGGCGCCTTCGTTGAGGAGCTTTAAGACCGCCTCTCTGCCGATCTTCTTTTCAAGAGTGCGGCAGGCGCGCAGATCCTGGAGTCCCGCAAAGAAGACCTCGTGACGGATGGAGTCAAGAGGATCTCCGTACTTGCCGGGATAGACCAGATAGGCGTCACCCGCAGGGAAGGCGCCCCCTGCATCGGTGGTGTAGAATGGATCAATGGCGCGCCAGGAGTACTGGGAGTAATAGAAATTGAATCCCCAGTGGAGGAATCCGGCAAGGTCATAGATGTAGGCAAGCATACCGAAACTGCGGGGCCGGCGTGAAGGCATACCGATGAAACGGTTGGGATAAGAGATCTCAGGTCCGCAGCAGTAGTATCCCCACAGAGGGGATACGGCATCTTTGAACTCTTCGATATGACTGATGGAGGGCACGGGATGTTTCACCAGACCGTTCCGGTAGAAATCAAGATTGGAAAGGGCTTCAATGGTTTCAAACTCCTCCAGCAGAGGACGGGTCAGTTCAACGCATTTGGAGTAGGTTTCCAGGTGTTCGATATGAGGTTCGTCAGAAAGTGAGAAATAGCAGTTGTCTTTGCCCAGTCCGTATTCCCGCAGCACCGGCAGCAGAGCCGGAAAAAGCTGTTTCAGGAAATCTGCATACTCCTGAGAGGTGGATTCCATTCCCCAGCCGAAAATGTTGGTGTACTGGTCGGAAACAAATTTTTTCCACTCTCTTTCTGCACCGTAACGCTCAGTGGCTATGCTCTTTTCAGCGTTGACCACCGTGGCAAGGATCTTGGGACAGGCTTTGGCACCCCACTGGGTGAAAATGTGGCTCATGCCGAACTCTTTGAAACCGATACGCTGCCCCATTTCAATATAACGGCGCAGACGGTCAAAGTTGAAGCTGTAGGTCAAAGTCGCCAGATCAAGGGTGATATCGAGAAGCTGGCAACTGGGACGGCTGTGACCAACAGCTGTATCCAGAGGCGGTGTCCACAAAGGGGTGTAGAGCATGGTGATGCCGTGATCGTATGCGTTGCGGGCAAAGTTTTCAATGATCTTCCAGTGTTCTTCGCTCCAGCAGGGGACTTTGTAGTGGTCAAAGAGACAGTCCACATGGAACCAGTGGTAGTTGGACATGGTCTGGGGAAGGAGTTCAAAATCCAGCACTTCCAGTTCAAATTTGGAAGTGGCAGCGATCTCGTTTGTTCCCATGTTCCGGAGTCCGATCTCAATGGGGTATTTGCCGGGGCGCTGATCTTTCCCCACATAGACAGTCACCCAGAGGCACTGCCATATATTTTTGACTAAACGGAACTGCTCCCCGAAATCGGGATCATCCAGCAGATCCGGGTAGAGTCCGGGTTTGTTGCCGTTGACCACATCTGTATCACAGCCGCTGCCGCCGTAGAGGACTGGAACATTTTTCACCACCCTGATACGGGTGTTGAGTTCGCTTGCACTTTCGATACGCATCATGGTGTAGTCATCATAGCGCACGGCGATTTGAAAAGAATAGATCTCTCCCCGTGCCGCCACATCGGAACAATGTTCAGCAGCGGTCAGTTCTGCAGTTTCAGGCACAACCTTTTCCAGGGCACTTATCAGTCGGACGTCTACCATAATTCACTCCTTATCGGTTTAAAAAGGGTGTTCATTTCAATACGATATATACATCTGCATACTATACCCCGGAAAAGGCTTTTTTTCAAGTTGCCAATCAAATTTTCAACACAGAAAAGTCCCCCGTTTCGTAAATGGAACTCAAATAAGCTCCGGCAGTGACAGGGGTATCTCCCTGAGTGTGGGGCAGAGAGATGCTCCAGGGAAGATCCCAGCCGCCGGCTTCCCCCATTTTGACGCCCCCTATTTCAAGGTCGCTGATATTGCGCCGTATGGCGAACCGGAATGTGACCTCGGCGATCCGGACTCCCCCGTCATTGCGGAATGGCACAGAGCTGGATGCACCCAGAAAGAGTACCTCCCCCGGTTCCCATGAGTGAAACGATGAAGCATTGATACATCCGGTCAGAGCCATGATGTTCCGTCTGAACTTTGCGGTGATATCACTTGCCCGGAAAACGGCGATACAGCTTTCACGCATGGAGGGGATGATTTTTGTGGTTCCGGCGGCGTAGAATCTTTCGCCGTTTCTGCCGTTCCAGTTGATGAGAGTACCCGGGGCAGGGACATAATCTGCCTGGGGACTTGCCCCGGTTTTGAGCAGTTTTCCATGATAGATCTGCTCTCTGCCCCCTGTGGTGTCAAAGATCCACAAACGGTCTCCGATCTTTTTCCGGCTGTTGCGCTCTGATGAGCTGCGTTCATACTCTGCCGCAGCCTCGTAGATACCGCCGCCGTGGCTTTTGATCAGAGAGATCCGGGCAAGTTCTGCGCCGTCAAGTTCGGCAGGCGCCATGGAACTGACTGCCTGGAGTGCGGCGGCGCCGGGATCGTTTTCATTTTCTTCCACACCGGATATGAGGTAATTGAGCCGGGCGCTCCGGCAGCTGCCCCCGGAATTGAGGGAGCGGGTGAAAAGATTTTTCAGGTTGCATTGGATCATGGGTATTTTTCCTTCTCTTTAATTATAGGTGGGGGGAGCGGCATTTTCACGGTATTCCAGAAGATCCGCTATTTTTTCGGTTGAGGCGGCGTTCTGTTCTGCGTACCGGATCAGCTGTTCCAAAAGATACGCAAGGGGATTTTCGGCGTGTTCCTCCCCGGGAACATGGGGGAGGGCTCCGGCGCTTTCAGACTCCCTCGCTGACGGATGTTCCCGGTAAGATTCCGGGAGTTGGGGCACAAAGGGGAAGAGGGCTTCACGGACAAGTGAAATGCTTTCTTCCAGTTTTTCCTCCTGAGAGGACAGCAAAGATTTCAATTCAACGGTCATAAATCAAATTTTCTCCTTTCTGACCAGGCAAAGGAATGTCAAGAAAATTTTATCCGTTGTCGCTTGACTTTTTTCTGTTCCGGGGATATACTATAGCTTTGAATCAAGTCGAAAGGGGGTTTTTTGTGCTTCTTAATTGTGATCAGGCAGCTGCCATGGCTCCGGATGAAGAGGTCCTTGCATTTTTTACCGAAGCCTGCCGTATAGCCGGTGCCAATCAGGAGTCACTTCATCAGGAATCCCGTGAAATACGCAAGGCTCTCGACGCCGCAGGTGCAGAGTTGGCTTCTGCCCTGACGGGGGGAGAGGCGTTTACCGTTTTCTGGGCGGACTCCGGGACAGGGATCTTTAATTTGCTCAGACACTCAGGAGTTTTCAGAAACCGCCGCATTTTGACTTCCCGTCTGGAGCACCCAGCCCTTACAGCCATGCTCCGGGCGGAAGGGGGAACATGTGTGCAGATGCCCTGCAGCCGGGAGGGGCGTTTGGAGTATTCCCCGGGAGAATATGATATTGCCGCTTTGACCGCTGTTCAAAGTGAGTTGGGGGTGGTTCAGGATCTTCCTGCATTGTTTGAGTCGCTGCCCCCGAAGTGCATACGCTTTGCCGACGCTGTGCAGATGGCGTGTAAGCTCCCTATGGGATCTTTGGGGAATTCCGCAGATCTTATTGCGGTTTCAGGTATAAAATTCGGCTCCCCCGGGGGCGCAGCCCTGTTGATCCGCAAAAATACGCCCTGGAGCAAAAAGTTTCTGGAGGAGCTCTCCCGGAGCCGTCACCCCTTTTACACGGCGCCGCGGGTCTTTCCCCCTGCAGCTCTCAGCTGTGCCTTTGCGGTCCGCAAAAGATGTGCCATGCTGGAGGAAACTCTGGAGCGGATGAGAAAAATCAACTCTTTTCTGCGGCAGAGTCTGAGTTGTGACCAGATCCGCTTTTTAGTGCCTGAGGAGTTAAGTTCTCCCTATATTCTCCACTGTTATCTCCCCGGCAAACAGGGGGCTGTGGTGCTCCGCAGTCTCAGCGAAAGGAACATTATGGCAGGTTCTGGGAGTGCCTGTGCTTCAGAAAGTGCAGAAGGTTCCGCTGCCCTCCGGGCGTTGGGTTTGGGGAAAAAGGAGAGTTTTTCCGGTCTGCGCTTGAGTTTCGGTTTTGATTTTACTATGGAGCAGGCGGAATTTTTAGCAGAAAATATGCTTTCGGTCTTGAAAAATTACTGAACTTGCTATACATTGTGCTGAACACATTTTATCAACAGTTTCCAAGGAGGGTTTTTTTGATGAAAAAGTATCTTTGTCTTCTGCTTTTGTGCTTTTTTCCGGTGCTTTACGGCAAAACAGCTGATTCCCGGATCCGGGAGCTGACTGTTTCCAAGAGTACCAGCCAGAATCCCTCCATCTTCTTTGCGGGAGTCGCCGGAGATGGGGAACTGACGGCTGCGATCAGCCGTTTTCTGAGGGCTTGCGGCTGGTTTGACTGCGTCAAAGACCGGAAAAATGCGGATTACACCCTTGAAGGGAAAGATGAAGGCAAAAGTTTTCTTCTTTACCTCAAGATGGGGGGCGCTCCTGCGGGGGCGTGGCGTTTCAACAAACACACCTCTGCCAGAAGCAGCGCCAAAACAGCTGTCGATACCATTATTGAAAAGAGCTTCAAAGAGCTGAAAGTCAAGGGCTTCTGCCGCTCAAAAATCGCTTTTTGCGCCCGGACTGCCAATGGTGTGAGCAATATTTACACCTGTGACATCGACGGTCACAATATGGAACAGTTGACCTTTTTCAGAGCCCTTTGCGTGGAGCCCTGCTGGACGCCACGGGGATTGAGCATCTGCTACTCCAAATACGGCCGCACCGGTATAGATGTTCTTGAAACCACCATTGCCAAGCCCCGGCGCAGCCGTCTTATTTCCGGTTCTCAGGGGATCAATGCGGGGGCTTCTGTCAGTCCTGACGGCAGGTATATGGCTGTGATCCGCAGCCCGGATCATCAGGTGGATATCTATGTGATCGACCTTGCTTCCGGACGCCGCCGCCGCCTGACCAAAGACAAAGCTGTTGAAGCTTCCCCCTGCTGGAGCCCCGACGGCAAGTATGTTTTCTATGTCAGTGACGAAAGCGGACGCCCCCGGATCATCCGCCACGCCCTTGACAACAACCGCCGTTTCCGTCTGCCCACTGTAGGCTCCGATGCCGTGACTCCGGACTGCTCCGGAGACGGCAAAGTGGCATACGCCACCCGGGTCAACGGCAGATACACCATCGCGGTGTATGACTTTGCCAAAGGCAGCAACAAACAGGTGGTGGCACTCCCCGGTGAATGGGAGTCCCCCGGTTGGGCGGCGGATAACAGACAGCTGGTCTGCAAAAGGACCAGCGGAGGCAAACAGGAGCTCTATGTCATTGACACCTGGAGCGGCAACACGCGTTTGCTGGTTTCCCCCAAAGTGCCTGTTTCCATGCCCAGCTGGTCTCAGTGTGAACCTAAAACAGGAGCGCGTTAAAAATGTTTTCCACAGCAGATTATCTGAATAACTGCAACATGTTCGGGATCCGTCTGGGGCTGGACTCCACCAAAGAGCTGCTCCGCCGTGCGGGGAACCCTGACAGATATCTGAAATTCATCCACCTTGCGGGAACCAACGGCAAAGGTTCCACAGCCGCCATGCTGGAACACGCTTTCCGCAGTGCCGGATTTTCCACGGGACTCTACACCTCTCCCCATCTCATAGATGTGCGTGAAAGGTTCCGGGTCAACGGCAAGGCGGTGCCTGAAGATATTTTCAACGAGCTTGGGGAAGAACTTGCCAAAGCCGCCGAAGGGGGCAACTTTACCTACTTTGAGTTCACCACTGTTCTTGCGGCGCTGATCTTCTGCCGCGCCGGGGTGGATGTGGTCATCTGGGAAACCGGTCTCGGCGGCAGGCTGGACTCCACAAATGCGGTCATGAGCTGCGCTTCTGTCATTACCAATATCGCCTTTGACCACCAGAACCTTCTGGGGAACACTCTTGCTGAGATCGCCGCCGAAAAAGCAGGGATCCTGAAAAAGGGCGTGCCCCTTTTCTACAACCGCCTCCCTGAAGAGGCTAAGGTGGTCATTGAAGGAAAAGCTGAAGAATTGGGGTGTGAGATCATCCCCCCCGAAGGGGATGTGCCCCCCTGCGAAGGGTATGAACTTTCAAAAGAGGGCATGATGTGCCAGCGTTTCAGCTATATGGGCAGCAGCTATACCCTGCCGCTCCCCGGCGCCATGCAGCGGGAAAATTTCCGTCTGGTGCGCAATGTGCTGCTCTATTTCGGCAAAGCATGGGGATTTGATGCCGGGAAGGCGATGGCTTCTTTGAAAGAGGCACGCTGGCCCGGCAGATGTCAGCTGGTCAACAGCACTCTCATGATCGACGGCGGACACAATCCCGATGGTGTCACCGCTTTTACTCAGGCGTTAAGCGAACTTTACCCCGGGGTGAAACACCCTGTCGTTTACGGAGCCTTCCGGGACAAGGACTTTGCTTCCTGCGTGAAACTTCTTGCAAAGATTGCTTCAAAGTTCATCTTTGTGCCTGTTCCTGCCGCCGAGCGTCCCATCGCCTCAGCTGACGAACTGGGAGCTCTTGCTGATGAACTCCGGATCCCCTGGGAGTACGAAGAGGATATCGGCAAAGCCCTTGCCAAAGCAAAGAAAGAAAAATCCCCCTCAGGCGCCGCCGTGGTTTCCGGCTCTCTTTACCTGACAGGGGATGTACTTTCCCGTGAGGTACCCCTCGAAGAGGTACTCAACCTCTGACTTCTGAGGCAATTTCAAAACTCCTCAAATTTGTCAAAGCGCCCTCGCTTCGATCTGACAAAGGGAGCGTTTTCGGCTGTTACC
>JAZODE010000124.1:0-22023 GCA_045596885.1 Victivallaceae bacterium | reverse complement strand
CTTGCTTGCTTGCTTGCTTGCTTGCTTGTCACGGCACAGAGTCAAGCCGCTCCCAACTTGCGGGATCGGTAAACTGCAAATTGTACAAGACTCTGCCATGTTGTTGCTTTCCTTGATAGTTACACAATATAAACTTATTGTTAATATAGCACAAACATCTTAAAATGTCAAACTGATAATCAAATAAAATTTATTTATCAGTCCATGACCACCTGGGTTTCCTCCTGGGCGGGTTTCACCCAGCGGCGGGGAGCGGGGGCACAGGGCTTGACCTTGAGCTTGTAGCGCCCTCTGCCCAGAAGTTTGTCGATCTCCTGAAGCAGTTCCCAGGTGACTGCCGTATCGTTGCGGCTTTCGATGTAAACAACTGAGTCATCGTCACGCATGACCGCAATGATGGTGTGAACATTGCCTTCATGTTCCTTGAGAAGCGCCGCAAGAGCACGCAAGTTTTCAGAGGTACATTCAGGGGGCAGATGGATGTAGATTTCCTCAGCAAGAGTCTGGGGCGCCTCGGCAAGAGGCATGAGACTTTCCACAGACAGACGGGGACTTTCGGATTCATCACGCTTGGAAACTGTCACCTCAACGGCAACGGGCAATCCTCCTTCAAGAGTGACTCCGGCTTCAGAGATCTTGGCCAGAGTCCTTTCGTAGATCATGCACTCACAGCGGGCATCAAGGTCCTCCAGATGAAGTACGCAGAACTGTTTGCCGGAGTTCTTGGAAAATTTGAACTCACAGGCACTGATCATACCCGTCAGGCGGATACGCTCATTGTCCCCGATCTCACCGATCTCACGGATGGGAACTGTGGCACAGGATTTCAGCAAGGTGCTCCAGGCGTCAAGGGGGTGCCCCGACACATAGAAGCCCAGCAGTTCCTTTTCGCTCTTGAGGATCTCCTCCCAGGCGAACTCAGGCAGCTCCGGAATGGGGATGGAAAAACCGTCCTCTTCACCGCCGTCGTCACCCATGACATCAAAGAGTGAAGCCTGCCCCACAGCCTTGTCCTTCGCCCTTTCTGCGGCGTAGGCGATCATCTTGTCGGCAACGGCAAGGATCTGAGAGCGTTTCAACCCCAGAGAGTCCAGAGCTCCGGCACGGGTCAGATGTTCGATCATGCGGGAGTTGATCTCAGAGCCGCAGCGTTCGCAGAAGTCAAGGAAACTTTTGAACTTGCCCTCTTTCTTCCGGCTTTCGATGATCTTTCCGGCGGCGCCCTCGCCCATACCCTTGATGGCTCCCAGTCCGAAACGGATGTTGGGTCCGTCAACAGAGAAACTGATACCGCTTGAGTTCACATCGGGCGGCAGGATGGAAATACCCATCTCACGGCAGGCAGAAATAAGGAAGGCGATCTTTTCAGCGTTTTCAAGTTCGCTGGTCAGCACCGCAGCCATAAATTCAACCGGGTAGTTCGCCTTCAGATAGGCGGTGTGGTAAGAAACGACGCCGTATGCGGCTGAGTGGGATTTATTGAATCCGTATCCGGCAAACAACTCGATCTTTGACCAGATGGTCTCAGCCAGTTCCTCTGAAATACCGCTGTGGTTGGCGCATCCGGCGATGAATTTCGCCTTCTGCTCCATGAGGACGTCCACCTTCTTCTTACCGATGGCGCGGCGCAAAATATCGGCACCGCCCAGAGAGAATCCAGCCAATACCTGCACGACCTGCATGATCTGCTCCTGATAGAGCATGATCCCGTAGGTCTCTTTCAGATACTGTTCCATCTTGGGGTGGTCGTAGATGATCTGCTCCTCCCCCTTCTTACGGGCGATAAAGGTGGGGATGAACTGCATGGGACCGGGACGGTAGATCGCCACAAGAGCGATCAGGTGTTTCACCGTTTCCACACCGAAGGTACGGCACAAGTTGCGCATACCGCCGGATTCAAGCTGGAACACGGCAATGGTGTCGCCCCGGCGGAGCATTTCAAAGGTGGTCTCATCATCAAGGGGAACTTTAGACATATCGATGTCGATCCCCTGATTTTCTTTTATCAGATCAAGGGCGTTGCGGATAATGGTCAAAGTCCGCAAGCCCAGAAAGTCCATCTTGAGCAGTCCCTGCTGTTCGCAGGGAACGGCGGTGAACTCCACCACCATGCCCCCCTGAGCACTGCGGGCAAGGGGGACCAGATTGTCAAGCTCCTGGTCGCCGATGATAACGCCTGCGGCGTGGATCCCCGGCTGACGGTTCAAACCTTCAAGAACTTTGGCATAGCTCCACACCTTCTGGACCTCAGGATCTTTTTCCAGCAGTTCGGCAAGCTCCTTGTTTTCCTCCACCGCTTTGGAAAGGGTCATCTTGGCATCGTCGGGGATCATCTTGGTCAGCTTGTTGCCGAATTCAAAGTCCTTGCCCATGACACGGGCGACATCTTTGACCACAGCTTTTGCCTTGAGCTGTCCGTAGGTGGAGATCTGCGCCACACTTTCGTGACCGTACTTGTCACGGACATAGTCGATCACCTCGCTGCGCCTTTTTTCACAGAAGTCGATATCAAAGTCAGGGGGGCTCACACGCTCCGGGTTGAGGAATCGTTCAAAAAGCAATCCGTACTCCAGAGGGTCGATGTCGGTGATCAGCGTCAGATACGCCACCAGACTTCCGGCACCGGAGCCGCGCCCCGGTCCCACAGGGACTCCCTGCCGCTTGGCGTGGGCGATAAAGTCGGAAACCACCAGAAAGTAACTGACGAATCCTGTGCGTTCAATGATGCCCAGTTCGTAGTCCATACGCTCAATGATGGTCTGCTGCTCAGGGGTGTAGCTTTCAGCGTGTCCGTCAAATCCGTAGCGCATTTCCATGTTGTCAAGGCAAACATTCCGCAGAAACTCCTTGCCGGGGACGGTTCCGTCGGCAAGTTTATACACAGGGTAGTGGTTGACCTCTGGCACATAGTGGAACTTCATGGAACAGCGTTCCGCCACCAGACGGGTGTTGGTGATGGCTTCCGGGATCTCCTTGAAAAGCTCCCGCATCTCCTGTTCGTTCTTGAAATAAAACTCAGGTGAGGGGAAACGGAAACGCTTGGGATCATCCAGTTTGGAACCGGTCTGGATACAGAGCATCACATCGTGGGCTTCGGCATCGGCTTTTTCCATATAGTGCACGTCATTGGTGGCAACCAGTTTAAGGTCATGCTTTCTGGCAAGTTCAATGAGCATCCTGTTTGCCTGACGCTCCTGTTCCATGCCGTGATCCATGACCTCGATAAAGAAGTTCTCTCTGCCGAAAATATCCAGATACTCCTTCAAAGACTGCTCCGCGCGCTCGAAGTTGCCCATCAGCGCCGACTGGGGACGGACGATCTGTTTGGACTGCTCAAAGGAAATCAGCATATCCTCCTGATTCGCCGCTTCCGGTTCGTGGTAGTCCGCTTCGTCATCCCCTGCCCCCCCCAGAAGCATACGGGGGATCTCGCCGCCGATACAGGCTGAAAGTGCAATAAGCCCCTCGTTGTAGCGGGAAAGCAGCTCCTTGTCGATACGGGGCTTGTAATAGATACCAGTGCGGTAGGCTTCTGAAATGAGTTTGCACAAGTTGTGGTACCCCGTTTCATTTTCGCAGAGCAGCACCAGATGGAACCCCTTGATGAAGGGTACCGCCGGATTGTGGTCAAAACGGGAACCGGGAGCAATGTATACTTCACATCCGATCACAGGGTTGATACCCGCCTTGCCCACAACACGGTGGAACTCTTCGACGCCGCCCATGTATCCGTGGTCGGTAATGGCGATGGCGGGCATTTCATACTGAGTCGCCAGCTTGACAAGTCCTGAAGCAGTACAGGCGCCGTCAAGCATACTGTAGTGGGTGTGGAGATGGAGATGGACAAAATCTGAAGGCATAAGCTCACCTCACATCTTCAAAATTCATTGCCCAAAAGGGACATCTGTTCTTCGATGAACTCCACCGCCTTGCGGAAGGCTTCAGCACGGTGGCTGATCTTGTTTTTGAGCTCCTGAGGCATCTCCGCAAAGGTCTGATCGTAGCCGTCAGGCACAAAAAGAGGATCATACCCAAAGCCCCCTTTGCCCCGCTCCTCAGTGATGATGGTTCCTTTGACCTCCCCTTCAAAGGTCTCAATGACCTCGCCGTTGAAGGCAATGGCAATGACACAGACAAAACGGGCGCGGCGGTCGGTGATGCCTTCAAGCTCAGAAAGCAGTTTGGCACGGCGGGCAGGATCATTTTCAGCATAGCGGGCGGAATAGATCCCGGGACGGCCGTCAAGAGCCATGACTTCAAGACCGGAATCATCAGCAAAGGCAGGCTCATCACAATATTTACTGACCGCAACGGCTTTGATGGAGGCATTTTCAGCAAAGGTCGTTCCATCTTCTTCAACACCGGGGAATCCGGGATAATCAGCAAGAGAATGAAGATCCACATCCTGATCTTTCAGAAGCTCCCGGTACTCTTCAACTTTATGGGCGTTTGCCGAGGCGATCACAATATATGACATTTTTTTTCCTTCCGCTTTTTGAAATTTTGCTGTATCAGGCATATATTATACCATAAACACAAATTTTTCAAATAAAAATGGATTTTTCAGAGCAACTTTTTGCAAAATTTTCCGGATGCCGCATCTTTTGCGGCTTTTCCGGCGGTGCCGACAGTACCGCCGCGCTTCTGCTTGCCCGGAAATATCAGAAACGCTTCGGATATGATTTGAGCGCCGTCCATTTCAATCACCACCTGCGCGGTGCCGAATCAGACCGTGAAGCCCAAGAGGCAGAAAAATTCGCAAAAAGTCTGGATATCCCTTTTCAGTGCATCGACCTTGTCATTCCCCCCGGAGAAAATCTGGAAAACGCCGCAAGAAATGCCCGTTTGGAGTTCTGGAAGAAGATCGTCCCCCCCGGGAGTGCCGTTCTTCTGGGGCACCACGCCGATGACCGCCGGGAAAATCTGCTGATCCGGCTCTGCCGGGGCTCAAACTCATGGGGGTTGAGCTCCATGCGGGCAGAATCGACCGTTGAGGGCGTGACCTTTATCCGCCCGCTCCTCAAGATGACACGGCAGGAGATCGAAAGATTTCTCCGCAGCTGCGGCGTGGAAATTTGGGCACAAGACTCTTCAAACAGCTCCAATCTCTTTTTACGGAACTACCTGCGGAACGCTTTTCTCCCGGAACTGGAACGGCTCTTCCCCGGCTCTCTCAAGGGGATGGAGCGCTCCATCAACGCCCTTGAAGCAGACGCCTCATTCATCAACCATTATGTTGAAACCATTCCGGAAGAAAAGAAAAAAAGTATCTCCTTCTGGCGCACCCAGCACGATGCGGTCAAGATCAGACTGCTCCGGGAGCTCACAGGGGTCATTCCCACATACGACCTTCTGGAAAGGATCAACAAAGAACTGCAGAACAGTTCCGGCGAACTGCGGCGGATCCCTGTCAATGGCTCAGTTGAAATATTCCTGCGCCATGACGCAATTACAAAAGGCTTCCCCACCCCTGAATTGCCCCCTCCCTTCACCTGGAACTGGAAAGAGACCCCCGTCATCACACAGGGAAAGTGGCATTTTTCCGTCAAATCCGTTTCACAAGCGGAACACTGTACGCCTGACTGCGCCTGCTTTGACGGTGATATGCTGCCCGATGTACTGGAAATTTCGACACCGCTCCCCGGGGAACGGATGATCCCCTTCGGAGCCCAAAGATCCGAAAAAATAAAGAAACTGCGGACCGACCGCCATATCCCGGCAGACCATCCTTTCCCGGTGGTCAGAGCCGATGGAGTGATTTGCTGGGCGGTCATGGTCCGCCACTCCGCAGTGGCTCCGGTCACGCAAAGCAGCAGAAATATTGTAAAATTTGAATTCAAAGAATATTGATGAAAGGATTTTTTTTCAATGGAAACAGTTCACTGTCAAGTTGCAAGCGGCGCATACGATATCACCATCGGCAATGAGTCATGGAAAAAGTTCAGGGAGTTCCCCGGACGCAAACTCCTGGTCCGGGACGGCAATGTGCCCGATCCCGGCATTGAAGCAGACGGAGAGATCGTCCTCACGCCGGGGGAGCAGTACAAGACCTTCTCCGCCGTTGAATCCATCTGCCGTGCCGCAGCCAGACTGCACCTGACCCGGAAAGACCGTTTTATCGCCCTGGGCGGCGGAGTCACAGGAGACCTGACCGGCTTTGCATCTGCCATTTATATGCGGGGAGTCCATTTCATCCAGATCCCCACAACTCTCCTTGCCATGGTGGATGCCAGCGTAGGAGGAAAAACCGCCGCCGACCTTCCGGAAGGAAAAAATCTTATCGGCGCTTTCCACCAGCCCGACGCTGTCCTGATCGATCCCGGATTCCTCAAAACGCTTTCCTTCACCGATCTGACCTGCGGTCTGGCTGAAGTGGTCAAAACTGCCGTCATCCTCGATGAGAAACTCTTTGAAAAACTGGAACACGCCGGGGAATCCACCGTTCTTGCCCCTGACTTTGAAAACCTTTATCCCGCCCTTGTCAAACGCTGCTGCCAGCTTAAAGCACAGGTGGTGGAAGCCGATGAAAAAGAAATGGGGCTCCGGGCGATCCTCAACTACGGTCACACCTTCGGTCACGCCGTGGAACAGATGAGCAACTTTTCCATCCCCCACGGCTCCGGCGTCGCCATCGGCATGAATGTGGCTGGCACCCTGGCAGTGACACTTGGAATGTGGAGCGCCGACGACGCCAAACGGCAGCTGGAGCTCTTGAAAAAACTCCATCTGCCTGTAACCATCCCCGCCGGTTTCAAAAGTACCGAACTTTTGGAAGTCATGCGCTCAGACAAGAAAAACGACGCCTCAGGGATCCGTCTGGTCCTGCCCGAAAAAATCGGCAGCGCAAAAACCGTTTCAGGGATCCCCGAAAAACAGATGATAGAAGCACTGGAGTTATGCCATGACTGACCGTGACGGATGTATCGCCCTCAATCTGGTCCCCGGCATCGGCTTTTCCCGGTTCCAGATGCTTTCAGAGTGGTTCGGCGCCCCGGGTCAGGTCTTCAATCACGCTCAGGAAGAGTATGAAAAACTTAAAAATTTCGGTCCCCTTTTAAGCGCACGGCTTGCCGAATTTGACCCGGAAACCGCCGTCGCCGCCGAATTGGAACTTGCCGAACGGGGCGAAGTGGATATCATCACTCTTTTTGACAGCGATTATCCCCAGATCCTCCGGGAACTGGCGGATCCACCTCTGTGTCTCTATGTCAGAGGGAAACTCCCCCGGTTCCCCGAAAAAGCTGTCGCCGTGGTTGGCACCCGGCGCATGAGCGCTTACGGTGCCCGGATGAGCGACCAAATCGCCGGGACCGCTGCCGCCATGGGCTACACGGTCGTTTCCGGACTGGCAATGGGGGTCGATACCGTGGCACACCACGCCGCCATCAGAGCCAACGGCATCACCGTTGCCGTGCTGGGAGCCGGTCTTGCCCATGTTCACCCCAAAGAGAATATCCCTCTTGCCAGAGAGATCATTGAACACAACGGCGCCGTTATCAGCGAATTCCCCATTGCCATGCCCCCTTCGCGCCAGAACTTTCCCCGCCGCAACAGGATCGTTGCCGCACTCTGTCAGGGGACCATCGTTACAGAAGCAGGACTCGACTCCGGCGCTATGATCACCGCCAGACTTGCCATTGAAAACAACAGGGAACTTTTCGCTCTCCCCGGCAATGTGGACAATCCTGCCGCTGCCGGGTGCAACGCCCTGATCCGGGAAGGCGCCTGCCTCATTGAACGCTTTGAAGATGTGGCTGTGGCTCTGGGCAGCTGCGTCAGCATCCCCGTCGCCAAACGGGATCCCGATATGCCCACTGACGAAGAGATGGACGAACTTTCAAAAAGCATTTGGAAACTCCTTGACAACGGAGAGATCGGTTTCGATGAAATGCAGGCGGCACTGGAGGTCGATACCGGCGCTTTGCTGGCAGCTTTGATGAAACTCGAACTCAAGATGTTTATAGAACTGACTCCGGAGCAACGGTACAGGAGAATGGTATGAATACAGTCGATACGATCGCCGCCCCCGCAAGCGCCGTGGGCGGAGCCGTCACCGTCATAAGGATCTCAGGTCCGGAGTCACTGCAGGTACTCAAAAAAGTCTGGCAAGGCAGAAACGACCCCGGCAAAGAGAGCAATTACAGAAAAATGCTGCTGGGGAAAGTCAACGGCGACCCCGCTCTCGCCGTCTTTATGCCCGGTCCCAGAAGCTACACCGGCGACGATGTGGCTGAACTCCACTGCCACGGCGGAGCCGCCGCAGCCGCCAATGCCATCAATGCCATTCTTTCCGCAGGCGCCCGGAGCGCCGAACCGGGAGAGTTTACATTCCGCGCCTTCGTCAACGGCAAGCTGGATCTGACACAGGCTGAAGCCGTTTCAGACCTTATCAGCGCCGGGAGCGATGCGGCATTCAAACTGGCAGAACGGCAGCTGGCAGGCTCTTTGAGCGAAAAGCTCAACACCGTCTATGACCGCATTTCCAGCGTGATCTCAGAGTGTGAAGCCCGTTTGGATTTCCCCGATGAAGATCTGGACTTTGATCCGCAGGACGCAGAGAAAATCGCAGAGATCCGGCAGGAGATCAAAACGCTTCTGGACTCCGGCAGAGCAGGTGCTTTGCTCAGGGATGGTATAGATGTGGTCCTTGCCGGAAAACCCAATGCCGGTAAATCCAGCCTTTTCAATCTTCTTGCAGGCAGCGAACGCGCCATCGTTACCCCCATTCCCGGCACTACCCGTGACACAGTGGAAAGCCAGATCGTCCTCTGCGATCTGCCGGTCAAACTTACCGACACAGCAGGACTCCGTGAAAGCGCCGACCCCGTGGAACAGCTGGGCGTTGCCCGCAGCCGCCGTGCCATTGCCGCTGCCAAAGTCATCTTCTGGATCCTTGATTCCTCCAATCCCGATCTGCGATCAGAGATTTCTGAGATGGAATTTGCTCCGGGAACCATCGCCGTCTGGAACAAGAGCGATCTGCTCCCCCACGGAACAGAGCTCCCGGAACTCCCCTGCCCTGCGGTCAAAATCTCAGTTGCTGAAAACAGAAACATCAATGTTCTGCTCAAAGCTTTTACCGACATGGTCTATGGAGAAGGAGAAAGTGCCCGGATCCCAGAGGTGGCTGTCAACGCCCGTTCTCAAGCACTTCTTGAAGAAAGCGATGCTGCACTGCTTCAGGCGATGGAACAATTCGCCGCAGGGGATTTTGAACTTGCAGCAAGTGATTTGAGAAACGCCATGCACGCCATAGGAAAGATTACAGGAAAAAGCTCAGATCCTGACATATTGGATGAAATTTTCCGTAATTTCTGTATCGGCAAGTAAATTTTTCAAAAAAAAATCCAAAAAAAGCTTGCAAATCAGACAATAACGATATATCTTATTATTTTAGACGATTCATGTCACAATTTAAGCCCAATTAAGGACTAAAAAAAGGAGAAATTTTTATGGACTACACCAAATTGCTGATGACCGGAGCCGCAGCTGCTGTGCTGACTTTTTCCGGATTCGCAGCTGACGCCAAAGCCAAGCCCGCTGCCAAAGCAAAACCTGCAGCCAAAGCAGCTGCCAAGCCTGCTGCCAAAGCGAAACCTGCTGCCAAGCCCGCTGCCAAGAAGGTGGATCCCTTCAGCGCTCTTCCTGCCGTTGTTGCCGAAATGAACGGCAAAAAAATCACCCGTCAGGATATCGTCAACTTTTTCAAGAAGCTCTCTCCCGATGGCAAGATTCCGGAACAGCTGACCGCAGAAATGGTCAAAGCCAATGCCTACGAACTGGTCAATGCCTACATCGCCAAGACTCTCATGGATCAGGCTCTCGCAAAGTCCAAATTCAAGATGTCTGCCCAGGAGATCGAAAAGCGCATTGCTGACCAGTTCAAGCAGATGCCCAAAGAACTCTACAACATGATGGTCACTCAGCTGAGCCAGAAAAAGACCACCATGGCACAGCACATCGCCCAGATGGCAAAGAATCCTGCCGTGCGTGAGCAGATCGTTTTTGAGGCATTCGCAAAAAAATACATCATCAAAAACGCCAAAGTCACCGTGGCTGATGCCCGTAAATTCTACGATGCCAACAAAGCTCAGTTCACCGTTCCCGCTGATGCTCCCGGAACACTGCGTGCTTCCCACATCCTCATTGCCACTAAAAAAGGTTCCGACGGCAAAGCTGAGCTGAAAAAAGCCAATGAGATCTACGCCAAAGCAATCAAAGATCCTGCTTCTTTCGGCAAACTTGCCTTTGATAACAGTGCATGTCCTTCCGGAAAACAGGCTCAGGGTTCTCTCGGTGCCTTCCAGAAGGGGCAGATGGTTCCCGAATTTGAAAAGGCGACTCTCGCTCTCAAAGAAAACCAGATCTCCAAGCCCGTCAAAACTCAGTTCGGCTGGCACATTATCAAGCGTGAAGCTCTGCGCAAATCTGAAGTCAAGCCCTTTGCTGAGGTCCAGACCCAGCTGATCAGTTTCCTCCAGGGACAGAAGGAACAGGAACTGATGCAGAACTACCTCAAGGCTCTTGAGGCCAAAGCTAAAGTCAAGATCCTGGTTGCCAAGCCCGCCATGCCCATGTTGCCCGGCATGTGATTTGAAACGACCGGAATTTGTTATGCCGGGTTTTACAGAGAACGATTCTTTTCTGTAAACCCCGGCTTTTTTTAATCATGACCAACCGTACTTTTCAATCACTCATTTGCGGCATACTCCTTTGCACACTGGTCTTTTTTGCCGCTGGCACTTATCTGGTCCGCCCCCTCTGGTTCGATGAGGCTTTGACGGTCCAGAACTTTGCTTTGCTGGAGTCGGTCAAAAGTATTTACTTCAACTATGTCATTCCCAACAATCAGCTTCTCTACACCATGCTGCTGCATTACTGGATAAAGCTGTACTGCGGACTGGGCGCCATTGATGATTGGATGCGTCTTTTGTCTCTGCTGCCGGCAGGGGTGACAATGCTTTACATGTACCGCCGTTTCCGGGTCACTTTTGGCTCAGGAGTCATGGTGGTCGTTCTGCTTGCCTTTTGCTGCGCCCCCCCCTTTCTGCTTCATGCCACAGCCTTGCGGGGGTATATGGCGGGTGCCTGCTGTACCGTATTCGCTCTGGGGGCAGCGCTGGATTATCTTTCCAGCGGAAAATTCCGTCACTGGGCATGTTACTTTATCTTTTCATTGTGTTCCGTTGCCGTTCTGCCGTCAGACATGCTGGCGCTGGGGGGAGTCTGTCTTTATGCACTGCCTCTGTGCGGTCAGGAGTTCTGGAAAAACAAGCGTTTTTATTTTCTGATCCTTGCTCCTTTTGCTGCTGCGGCGCTTTTCTATCTGCCTATTTTACAGCAGCTGCTTCAAGTGATCCGTGTGGGCAGCAACGAAAGCTGGAAGGATCTGCAGGGCGTTCTGCAGGCAGTCTATCTGCCGCAGCTTTTTACCTTTGCCATGCTCTTGCTCCCGGTCTCCCCGCTGCTCCTTTGCTTCCGGAGAAAACATTTCAACTGGCTCCGTTCCTGCCGTGCCGGTATATGGCTTTTACCTCTGATCCCCATACTGCTTTTCAAAGCGCCTCCATTCCCCAGAGTGTTTTTCCCCCTCTTCCCCCTCTTTGTCCTGCTGGTCGCAGCGGGAGTGCGGGATTTCACTGCCATTTACTGCCGTCTGAAAAAAAGATTCAACCCCAAATTCTGGATCGGCGGATTATGTATACTTTCTCTCAGCTGGTGCTGTATCCAGCAGCAGCCGGAACTCAAAGGACTCTTTTCCCGCTGCTGCGGCGGCGCCGGAAGGGATGACTTTTATTTCCCCTACTATCTGCGGCACGGACACACGCCCGATGCCACAGCCAGAATGATCGCCGCCGATGAAACGCTGCAAAAGAACCGGAGTTTTTACTTCACCTTTGACTCTGATCCCTGGCCTTTGATGTTTTACCTGCGGCTTAATGGACGGGGCAATGCGGATTTTCTTTTTGACGGTCCCCGGGGAATGGTTTCCGCCCTGCCCTCCCAAACCATCGTGATCCTGAAACTCAACGAAGATCAGGCAGCACTTGCACAGCGCTTCAAGGGGAACTGGACTTTTCTTTTCAAAAACGACAACCATCAAGTATGGAGTTACGACTTATGATCCTCGTTATCATGGGCCCCACCGCCTCAGGAAAAAGCCGCCTTGCTCTTGAAACAGCTCAAAAGTGCAATGGAGAAATCGTTTCCTTTGACTCCATGCAGGTGTACCGGGAATTGGAAATAGGAACAGCCCAACCCACGCCCGCAGAGCTTGCCAAAGTGCCTCATCATCTGGTAGGGATCTATGATATTGCACAGCGCCTTGATGTCTACACCTTCACTGACCTTGCTGAAAAGGCAGTGCAAGAGATCCTTGCCCGCGGGAAAACGCCCATTCTTGCCGGAGGAACAGGCATGTATCTGCGCTCTTTTCTCTACGGCATGGACGATATGCCGGGCGACCGGGAAGTGCGGGCAGAACTGGATGCCCTTTACGATGCCCCGGAAAAAGAAGGAGCTCTCCACGCAAAAATGGCAGAAGCCGATCCAGCCGCACTGGAAAAATGGGGAACATGCCGCCGCAGACTCATAAGAGCTCTGGAGGTGAAACTTGTTTCAGGGAAATCCATACTGGAGCTCCAACAGAACCTGCCCCGCAAGCTCCGTTATGATGCGAAGGCATACAAATTGGAGCTCCCCCCTGAGGAACTCAATATGAAGATCGCCGCCAGAACAGATGTCATGCTCAAAGAAGGGTGGATCGATGAAGCCCGGAAAGCCATTGATAGAGGACTCCTTGAAACGCCTACAGCACATCAGGCTTTGGGGTACAAGATCATCGACCGCTACCTCAAGGGAGAGTTCGGTTTTGACGAATTGAAGGAAAAACTGGTCATTGCCACCCGGCAATACGCCCGGCGACAGCGCACATGGTTCCGCCACCAGCACCCGGAGGCGGAAAGCATCACTTCGCCAGAATTTCCTTTGCCAATCTTTCGTTGACCACTGAAAATCCCAGTTTTTCCGCCCATTCAATGATTTCAGGAACGGCGCGCCATAAGGCACTGGGTGTGTGGGCATCTGAGCTGCAGACAACCTCAATACCGCCGATTTCAGCGGCAAGCTCCCAGAATTCCGGAATAGGATAACGCTTTCTGACTTTGCCGTCAGCGGCAGTTATAGGCTGTTTCCTTATGCCGTAGGCGTTGATTTCCAAAGGCAGATGATGCGCTTTGGCAGCTTCGATAATATCCCTTGATGCCGCCTTGGAATCAGGCGTCCAGGGACAACCGTAAGCAAAAAACAAATCCGGATGGGCGAAAAATATCCCCAAACCGCTTTCAATAAGTTTGATACTCTGCTCCACGATCACCTTCAACGCCGCAGGATCACTTTGACTTGGGAACTGCACTTTGTTTCCATTTTCCCAGATGTAATGGTTGGAACTTATCATATAGTCCAGATCCCAAACCTCCTTCAGCTCTTTTTGAAAATTCATAAGCTCAGGGATGTATTCCCCTTCAAAGGCGCGGAGCAATTTGATCTGAGGATAATTTCTGACCGCTTCATCAAAATCTTTCCAAAAATGAGAGAGATTTTCCATTTTGATCCGGGTGGTTCCCAGAAGCCCATGGGGCAGCGGGACATGTTCGCTGAATCCCAGTACATCAAATTTTTCCCTTTCAGCCCAAACCATATAGTCGGCAATATTCCCGGAGCCATGACGGCAGCTGTGCGTGTGGGTGTGCAAATTTACTTTCATCATCAATTCTTTCAATTTTTCTTCATAACCGCGGCAAAAGCACCGTCGGTGTCAAGATCAGGAATAAGCTGCCGCTGGGAAACAAGGGTCAGCTCAGGATGTTTTTTCAGGAAAGACTCCACCTGCAGTGCATTCTCGTCAGGTTCAATGGAACAGGTGCTGTAGATCAGCAGACCGCCGGAGGCAGTCCTTTGAAATGCCGACTCCAGTATATCACGCTGAATTGCCATCAACTCCCGCATTTTTGCAGTTGAAAAATTCCACAAGGCATCAGGACGGCGGCGGAAAACCCCGGTATTGGAACAGGGCACATCCGCAAGAACAACATCGTAACTCCCTGCCAACTCTTCAGGAAGTGCAACGATGACCTCAGCTTTCACGCCTCGTGCGTCCAAATTCTGCCGGGTCAGTTTCTGCCGGTTCCGGGAACGGTCTGCGGCAACGATCCGGGCGCCTTCGGGGAGCAGCTCTGCCAACATCAAAGTCTTACCGCCGGGAGCGGCACAAAGATCCAGAGCTTTTGAAGCCCATGAAAGATCAAGATCCTGAAAAACAAGAGACGTTGCCGGATCCTGCACATAAATATGTTTCTGCTGAAAGGGAGCGCTTTTAAGCACATCCGAACCGCTGCCTTTGTAAAAGCGGAAGGCGGGACTTGGTACAGGTTCTGCCTGAATATCTTCAAGTTCCCACTTTTTTTCAAGACGGAATGTAAAAAAAGCGCCTTTAAGAAAAGCCGCAGTCAATGTGTCAAGTTCGGGTCTTTTCTGCCAGCGTTTCAATATGCTTTCAGGGAGCACCTTTTCAGGAGTGTCCTGAAACACAGGTTCTGAGGCAATGATCCTGCGCAGCACAGCGTTGACAAACTTGTCTGCCCGGAACTTTTTCGCCTCGGTCACAGCGATATTCACAGCTGACTCCACGGCAATGGCGCGTTGGAAAAATATCTGAGTCAACACACACCGCAGCAAAGCCAGAACTGCCGGACGGGGAGTTTTCTCTATGCGTGCCTCAAGCAGCGCATCTATGGCCTTGCGGCGGCGGAAATAGGTGAGGACCAGATGGCTGATCGTCCGGCGGTACCGGGGATCGACCTTTTCCATCACATCGTCAAGGACTGCGTTTTGAGAAGTCACAGCTTCAATGAGGGAAGCTGCTCCCCGCAGTATTCTTCCTGAGTCGTGCATCAGTCCCCCAGATATTTTCCGGGGAGCAGGTAGTTGACCACATAATCCCGGACAGCCTCTTGCAGGGACATGATCTCTCTTGAATAACCGGTGCTGTAGAATTTATCCATTTCAGCTTTGGTGTAGTACTGATAGCGATCCTTCAAATGCTCCGGCATGTCGATGTACTCGATATTGATCTCTTTTCCCAAGGCGTCAAAAACTGCTTTTCCAAGAGAGTTCCAGGTTTCCGCCTTGCCGCTGCCGATGTTATAAAGTCCACCGGCACGGGAACAGTTGAAAAGATGCAGCACCATATCAACGGCATCCTTCACATAGAGAAAATCCCGCATGGATTCGCCATTGGCGTATTCGGGTTTGTAGGATTTGAAAAGCCGCAGTTTCCCGTCGGCAGTGATCTGTTCAAAGGCTCTCAGGACCACACTGCGCATTTCCCCTTTGTGGCGTTCGTTAGGACCGTATACATTTGAAAATTTGCATCCCACAAGTTTTTTGAGCCAGCCATGCCGTTTGGCGTAAAGATCGAACATCTGCTTTGAGTAACCATACATGTTCATGGGACGCAGCTCTTCGATCCTGTCGTCATCATCCACATAACCTTTTGAACCATCCCCGTATGTGGCGCAGCTTGATGCGTACACCATGCGGATCCCCTTGAAAATGCAGAATTCAGCCAGCTCAGCTGTATAACGGAAATTGTTGTCGATGAGATAAGAGGCATCCCGTTCTGTGGTGGAGGAACATGCCCCCAGATGAAAGACGCCTTCGATGTTCCCGCCAAACTCCCCTTTGCGGAGTTTCTCTCTGAAAATTTCTTTTTCAAGATAGTCATCGTAAGCAAGAGGAGCAAGGTTCTTCCACTTGTCAGAGTTTCCCAAATGATCGACAACAAGAATATTACTGATTCCTCTGGCATTAAGTGCAGCAACAACTGCACTGCCGATGAGTCCGGCACCACCTGTCACAATGTACATAAAAAGCTCCTGAATTCACTCTTTTAGAAAGTAAGTCCGTCACCGCCGCCTGCGGCAGCCCTGAGGATCGGGTTTTTATTTTGAAGAACAGGGGATTCAAGCCCTGTAAATTTCACGCCCATGGAAAAAGAGGTTTCCCAATCAGGATCGTCACGGTCGGTATTATGCTCGAAAGCAAGTTCTGCCGACAACTCCAGACAGTGGAAAAGTCTCCGGAGCATCAAACGGTAGGAGCTGACATGACCTTCAAGGAAATCATACCCCATGGAAAAGGAGGCAAAGGTCCGGCGATCCGGCGTAATGGGCATCTGTATCCCCACAGAGAAGGTCTCTGAGTGCTCGTACCAGGATTTGCTGAACCAGCGTGAACTTTCGATGAATGTCAATGTGGAGCCCATGGAATAGGGATTGCGTCCGCTGTAAGGACGGATATAATCGTATGAGAAGGTGAAAACGATATCTTCCACAGGGGCATACTCAATAGAGACACACCAGCGGTTGATCCATTTGAGATCGATACCGGGGCGCCCCACATTGCGTCCGTTTCGGTAATGATCGGGCAGATCGTCGTTATTACCTCCGGCGTCGATCATAAGCTGTGTGGAAAGAGTCAATCCTTTGATGGGCTCAACAGTAAGCAATGTACAAAAATCGCCCACGGCACTCAACCCGTCTTTTTTAGAGGTGTGAACATCAATAAAGTTTTCCAATCTCAGCCAATCCCTGAGGGATGCGCCGTCACGGGTCTGAAAGCGGTTTTCCAATCCGAAACGGAAGAAACTCTGTTTGTCGATACGATCGATTTCATCAAAGTAGTAGATGTGATCTTTTTTCAATGTAGGCGAGCTGACAAATGTATAGTTGACATAAGGACGCATCACATGACGCAGACCGTCAAGCCGGAGCAAGGGACTGCGTACATTGCTCCAGGCATTGTGGATCTTGGTTGACAACTCTGCGCCCAATTCCCCGATCCAGCGCAGCTTTGAACCTCCATCATCATCGTAATTGGTAAAATCAAGTCCCTGTCTGTTTGTGGGAGAAGCTGCGGAAAACATTTCAATCAAATCCCGCTCCCGCACTTTCCTTTCGGAAGTTTGAGAGTAAGCCGTCATCTTGAAACCGGCACGGGGAGTCAGCACGAAATAGGGAGTCCGCAAAGGCAGATAAAGAAAATGGGTCGTATCAAAGCGGAAGGCTTCGTAATCCCGGAGTTTGCTCCCCTGGTACCCACGCACCTTTTCATCAAAGTCGATCCATTTCATCTGATAATAACCGGCGGTCATATCCCCCTGATAGTAAAAGGGGGTATCCAGAATTTGCTGACGCTGTCCGAGAAGCAGAAGTTCAGGAAGTTTTTCCAGTGTTGAGTAAGACTCCATGAGACGCATACGGAAATACGCCGCTGCTGTAAAATGGTCAAACTGCTGCTCCAAAGCGGCAAAAGTAGCCGGTTCCGGATTGGATAAATAACGGTTGTTGAAAAAATCTCTGGTAAAATAGGGGTCACTGGAATACTCCGCGGCCCCTCTGAAATCAAGCCGGGGAGTAATATGGGTCAGATTGGAAACCCGCAAGTTGAACCTTGCATGAGGGACCTTGATCCGGTATTCATCGTAATCAGCACTTTCGTTGGGTCTGATATCATACAAACCGTAAGCGAAAAAGTCTGTCCGGCTGTTTTCTGTGACAAAACTGCCGTCTGCACCATAACCGACACCGCGCAGAGTGTACCAATCAGCTCTCAGGCGTACTTTGCTGAGAGGGTAGTTGGAAAATATAAATTTCTTGTAACCGGAAAAAAAGTATCCCCAGTCACTGTTTTTTCCCCACTGGAAACCGAAAAATCCCGGATCTTCATCCCGGGGTTTCCAGATATAGGGAAAATAGAACACAGGGAACCCGTAGATCCTTGCAATTCCGTGCCACATGGTGACCATATGTTCATCAAAGTCACGGTCGATATAACCGGCGCCATGGAATTCACTCTTGTTTGGCGTCAAACGGATCTTTGAAGCGCCAATGGAGTAGTGGGCATTATCTGAAGCCAGATAAGCACAAAAACTGACCTCGCCGTTGCGCAGTTCAAGGACACCGTTTGGGAAACGCTCGCCGGAATCTGCTTTGCAGACGATGGAGGGAGTCCTCAAATTCAGACCGTCAAAGCGGAAATAGCCGCTTTTGAGATTGCCCACGATTTTACGGCACTGAACAAGTTCGCTGATGTATTCCGCCTGAACAGAAAGTTTTCTTTTTCCGAAAACATCTCCAGTAATGCCGGTCACGGTCACATGAACATCGCTGCGGCTTTCAAGTTTTGCAAGTTTATCAACGTCAACATTCAGATTTTGAACTTTCCATTTCGTCAAACTGCATCTTCCACTTGCTTCAATATCCTGCAAGCCGGTATTGATCACGGCTTTGTCGCACCTCAGGACCATATCGCCATATTTGATTGCCACATTGCCGCTGACCACATAATTGTTCCCTACGATATTCCATTTATCGGCCTTGACATGCTTCAAAGCCTTCAATGAAGAAGCCCCCCCAAGTGCCGCCTCGCAGAAACAAGCTCCAAACAAGCTGACGATCAGCAGAAAAACTCCGGCAACTTTTCTCATTTACTTAAGCTCCCGGGATTCAGCGGCGAACCACTTTTCAAGGCGGGTCTGAATGAATTCAATGGTCTGCTGCAGCTGTTCTTTGCCATTACCGGTTACTTCCATGGCAGGACCGAATTCAAACCAGGTATCTCTGCCGGGGTGAACAGGACCGAGATCACGGAATATGCCTTTGCCTTGAGAAAGGAAGTCGGTTTTGAGGGCAAAGGGCACAATGGGAACTCCTGCGGATTTGGCGATCTTGACACCGAGAGAATTGAACTTGTCGGGGTCCAGCACGGCGGTCCGGGTGGACTGGGGGAAGACGATCAGAGATTGTCCTTCACTGAGGATCCTTTTCCCCTCAGTCAGGACTTTTTTCAAATCCTCTCTGGGGTCCTTGCGCTCAACGGGGATATTGCCGATGGAACTTAAGATGTCCTTGAAATAGGGCACACGCATGAGAGAATCCTTGACCACGAAAGCAAAGTCCACATACTCTCTGGCGATGGCATGAAAAATGCCGGTTTCCAGCAAGCTCATGTGGTTTCCCATAAGCACCACCGGTCTGCCATTCAGCGCCCGCAGATGTTCGCGCCCGAAAACATGGACCCTGCTGCCGCAGCGTTCAGTCAGGTGTAGATTCATAGCCGACATACGGATTTGGGCTTCTTTATCAAGTTTCCCCAGCTGTCCGAGTCTGCCGGTGCGGCAGAAAACGCCGAAATTCACAGCATAAAAGTACCAGCGGCTGTTGAACATCAGCTTGAAAAGTTTGGACTGTGGAAAATCTGCAGGGGTCTCGTATGAATCAAGCCCTGTCATCAAAGTCACATTATTTTTCATCAATACATCCTGAATCGAAGTTTGCAAATTTCACATTTTCATAATATAGCACACATTAACAAAAATTTCCAGTGGAGCAATAAAAAACACTCCGCCCCATTTCTTCCTCAACGGAAGCAGATATTTTCACCACCCTAACGGATATTTTGTTTTAGTCGGCTTATAAAAAGTGCTGCTCCAAACGCCCGGTCTTTCGTTTTCATCAGGGATCCGTGCAAATTTGGTCAAAAGGAGATGACCGTCCAGAAAGAGCAGATTCAAGGAGCCGCTGTGCCTGGGATCTGCAAGAGAATAGCCGCTTGAAGAAAGTCCTTTGATGTAGTATGTAAAATAAACATTGTTGCGGTTCAAAGCGGCTTCGATCAGCGCACAGGTCAAACCGGGACGCTGCGCCTGACTGATCTTTACCTTGGAAAAATGTTCATTGGTGTTGTAGAAAAGGGTACTTTCCGCTGTCACCCCGGCAACAGGAGCAGAAGGACACAGCAGCGGTCCCAAAGTATTTTGCCCCTTCAAACGGAAAACGCCGCCGATAGGAGCTGGATTTTTTTCATTGCTGACGCATCCCAGATAGCTTGCGATCAGATTGTTTGATTCCTTACGACTGTAGTAGAAACGGTTATTGCTGCCGCCTGCGTTCCGGTAGGGGACCAGATAATCATTGTTGTCAGACCAGTACATAGCTTTAGCTTTACCGATCTGGTTGATGTTACTGCTGCATGAAGAAGTCCGTCCTCTTTCCCGTGCCTGCTGCAGCGCCGGAAGAAGCATGGCAGCAAGTATGGCGATAATGGCAATTACGACAAGCAGTTCGATCAGCGTAAAACTCTTTTTCTCAGCCCATCTTTTCATTTTTCATCTCCCATCATGATTCTTTCATACTTTAGCACATGAAAGATAAAATATCAAGCCTTCAACTAAAAAAATCGCCAGATGATCGGCATTATTTTATCCGCAGCATTTTTCCCGGACGGAATGTCTTCACCTCAGGGTCAGGCGCATAGGCAAGGCGCCCATTCACATAAACCGCCTGCACGCCCTGAGCCCGGCGGTTGGGAACGGCATAGTCCGCCTGACTGTCATAGTTTTCCAGATCAACAAGGGTCAAGTCGGCATAGTACCCCGGCGCCACGACGCCCCTGCCCTCCAGATTGAACTTGGCGGCAGGCAGAGAGGTCATGCGGCGGATAACAGACGCATAATCATTGTATTTGACAGCGATCCGGAAAAATCTGGGATGTGTCCCGAAAGCCCGGGGGTGGGTCCCATTGTCGTCAAAACTGCGGATATTGCCGTCACTCCCTGCCACGACATAGGGTTTGGCAAGGATCTTGTTCAAATTTTCGTCGCACATGGTACCGAAAGCGGCACTGGGGCAGCGTCCGGAAGCAAGAAGCTCCACGAAGACCTCCTCCGGAGTCATTCCCTTTTCCCTGCCGATCTCGACCAGACTTTTGCCGTAGTACGGACGGTGGGAAGGCTCACGGGAGTTCATGATAAGCACTCTGTCAAAGCCCCGGTCTCTGCCGTCATTGAAAGCTGCCAGTAATTCAGCACGGTATTGGGCAGATCCTTTGAGCCGGGTGCACAAAGTGGTGGTATCCACCACATCAAAAGGCTTGGGAACGATAGACCTCAAAGTTGTGTTGCAGTGGATATAGGGGTAACGGTCAGCAAGGATATCCATACCTTCACGCTGCCCCTTTTCGATGAGTTCAAAAGCAGCATCTATCTTGTGCCAGTTCCACTTTGGGGAGGCTTTCAAATGGCTGATCTGCAGATTGTTGTCACCGGCGGCGGCGATTTCCATGGCTTCTGTGATGGATTCAAGCAAAGTGTCTCCTTCACTGCGGATATGGGTGGCGTAGGGTTTGCCGGTCCCTTTGAGCAAAGAGGCAAGTTCCTTGAGTTCCTCAGTAGCAGCAAATTTTCCCGGCAGATAGTAGGGGCCGCCTGAAAATCCCCCTGCCCCGTTGGCAAGGGCATCGGCAAGGAGCTCCTTCATCTGCCGCATTTCCTCACGGGTGGGAGGACGGTTTTCGTAGCCCATCACATATGCCCGCAAAGTGTTGTGTCCGCACATGTGGACGATATTCAACGCCTGATGTGAACGCTCAACCAGATCAGCGTAGGCAGCAAAGTTCCCCCGCACCCGGTGGATCTCTTCCCCCAGATCGTTATCTTTGATCTCATCCATATAATCGGAAAATCCGCAGTTACCTGTCACTTCAGTAGTGACACCTTGAGAGATCTTGGAGTCCCCTGTGGGAACCGTGACCGCCTTGCCGTCGGAGTGTCCGTGGACATCCACAAATCCGGGTGTCAGAGCAAACCCTTTACCGTCAACCACAGTTGCCCCGGTACGGGTGAACGCCCCTTTTTTGCCTATTGCGGCAATTTTATCATCCCTGACAGCCACCTCGGCAGCAAAAGGCGGAGCGCCGGTACCATCATAGAGTTCAACATTGGTAAAAAGCGTTTCGTTCATTTGCAGTCACCTTTCAGTTTTGTGAGGCAATTTCAAAACTCCTCAAAATTGTCAAAGCGCCCTCGCTTCGATCTGATAAAGGGAGCGTTTTCGGCTGTTACCTTACAGGTAGCAACCTCAAACTACCCTTTACAGCTCTTTGCGAATGGCATCTTTGTCATTT
>JAZODE010000123.1:0-13667 GCA_045596885.1 Victivallaceae bacterium | reverse complement strand
AAATGGCAAAGATGCCATTCGCAAAGAGCTGCAAAGGGTAGTTTGAGGTTGCTACCTGTAAGGTAACAGCCGAAAACGCTCCCTTTGTCAGATCGAAGCGAGGGCGCTTTGACAATTTTGAGGAGTTTTGAAATTGCCTCCTTGTTCAAAATATAGCATTGGAATCAGAAAATTCAAGAGGCTGCTGTATTCAGGATCCCTGAAAAATGATCTAAGAAGAGGCAATTTCAAAGGTCATTCACAAAATTTTATATTTTTTTCCGTATACAGTACTTGTATTTCCTTATTGCAATAGTATATTATATTTAGAATAATCAGACGATAAATTCTAATATATGGAATTTGCTGTAATGAATAATACCTTGCATAATGGTTTCAAGCTGCTGGATTATCTGGCGATGGCAGCGAAACCTGTGTCGGTCAAAGAACTGGCTGAACACTTTTCACTGCCTAACAGCCATGTCTGCCGCCTGCTTAAAACTTTGACCGGGACCGGTTATGTGGAACAATATCCCCACAGCCGCAAATACGGCATCAGTTTGAAGATCCTGCATCTGGCTCATGCGCGTATACAAAATGAACGCTTGCTTGGATTGGCGCGTCCTTATTTGCGGCAGCTTTGTGAAAAACTTGACGCAGTCGTATTTGTGACCCGTTCCTATTGCGGAATGTCCCTGATCATCGGCACGGAGTATCCCATACTTTCGCAGCAGGAGCGCGAGACCCTCACCGGAGCGCTGCACGATCCAACCAGCTCCGCTTGCGGCAGGATCTGCGCCGCCTACGCCAGTGGCGATCTGCAGAAAGATCTGATGCAGAAAATCGATTGGAACGCTCCCGGAGATTTTCAACACCGCCCGGAATCTTTTCTTGAGGAACTCTCTCTGATCTGCCGCCGGGGCTATACCTGGCGCGCTCCGGCTGACAGCGCAGGGGGGGTGGGCGTTCCCCTTTTTGACAGTGACTGCATCTGCAACGGAGCCTTGGGGGTAATGCTGCCGTCAAGCCGCATGAACAACGCTGATCTGCTGCAAAATGTTATTGAAGCAGCTCTCAACTGCGGCAAACTCCTTTCATTTGCACAAGGTGCGCCCGCAGAGGGTTATCCTTATATAAACAATACCATTTCAGGAACAAGGAGAAAAAAATGACTTCTGCAGAAATCAAAGCGGCGGCACGCCGTTTGGGGGCGGATCTGGTCGGCATTGCTCCGGTATCAAGGTTCGACAACCTGCCGGAATCGACAGATCCGCGGACTTTTGCACCGGAAACGCGCTCGGTGATCGCAGTGGCGCACCGCATCATGCGCGGAGCCTTCCGGGGGATCGAAGAAGGGACGAGTTTCCAGAATACTTACGGCTTTTTCGGAATGAGGTGGCAGGAGCAGTTCTTTCTGGCAAAAACTGTTTATGACCTTTGCTGTGAAATAGAAAACACCGGCGCCGAAGCCTCTCCCCTTTTGAGCCGCAAATACGCCAACAACGCCTTTGAACCCGATCATATCGCTTATGCCCACGCCTGCGGTCTGGGTTCGGCGGGCAAAGGAGGCTTTTTCCTGACTCCCGAATATGGGCACCGTCAGCGCATCGGCTTTATTTTCACCACACTGGAACTGGAAGGCGACGATATTATTGAGGTCGATTTCTGCAAAGAGTGCAACGCCTGTATCGCCGCTTGTCCCCTGAATGCCTATAACGGCAATGGAACTCCCGATCCCGCTCTGTGCGCACATTGCCAGAACGGAGCCTTCCCCAGCAACAGAGGGTGCGAAAAAATCGACCGTTATGCCGCCTCCTGCGGAAGAGCTTGCATGGTGGCTCTGGAAGATAAGGTCGGCAACCAATTTGCAGCAAAGTTCCGGAAGCGTTCGGTGTGGTGCCGCGGCAGAGACGGCGAAAGGATCAATATCGGCAATCAATTCTCCGGCGGCCGCTGCCCCGACAAATTTGAAGGAAAATAAAATATGGATGCAACCAGAGTCAAAGAGGCGGCACGGAAATTCGGTGCTGACCTTGTCGGTATAACAGCTCTTGACAACTTCGCCGGTACCCCACCGGAACATGATCCCCGGAATATCTTCAAACAGGGGAAAAGCATGATCGTCATCGGCCGCCGGATCCCCCGGGGCGCCCTGAGAGGTGTGGAAACCGGTACGACCAGCGCACAGAACGGCGTTTTTGAAGATTTCGGAATGGAGATGCTGGAAGATCAGTTTCTTGCCAAAGCCACCTACGATCTTGTGATCTGGATGGAAAGCGCCGGTTTTGAAGCTGTACCCATGTTCGGTTATGATGCTGAAGCCGCAGTCAAATATCCTGTGGGCAGCCCCGTCGCCCCCGGCAAAGCCGCTCCCAACGTCTATGTGGACTGGAAACTTGCCGCCCGGCTGTGCGGTTTGGGAGAAGTGGGACGCAACGGACTTTTTATCACTCCTGAATTCGGTACATTACAGCGGTTTGCAATGCTGATAACGGATCTGGAACTGGAATCTGACAAAATCGCTGTACGCAATGTTTGCTGCGATTGCAATGCCTGTATGGAATCCTGCCCTCTGAACAACAGTTTGTGCAGCCGCTGCGAAGGGGGAGCGATCCAGACAACTTTCGGCCGTTTCCACACCATTGACAAGATTACAGCAGCTTGCGGCAGGGCTTGTCTGGCAAGTCTGGAAAAACGCAACCTGATCGACCGCAAATTCTCAACAGCTTTCCGCAAGGAGGTGAAATAATGAAAAACTCTGTCCTGACCTCTGCAATGCTTAAAGAACTGGCAGGAAAACTGAGTGCCGGGGGCTCCGGTGCCGAGATCCTGGGCGTTGCCCCCATTGAACGGTTTGCCGAAGCGCCGGAACGGATGCACCCCAAGAATATTTTCCCCGACTGCAAAAGTGTTATTTCCATTGTGCAGCCCATCCCCCGCAGTACCTACCGGGGTATTACTGAAGGCACTTACTGGCCCAATTACACTTATTACAGTTACAACCGGCTCAACACCCTTTTTCGTCCGATGGTGACTTATGAGGTGGCGCGGTTCATTGAAGATCACGGTTACGAAGCTGTTCCGGTCTATCCGGGTGTGCCGGAAGCCTATCCCAATGATCCGCAGCCGGTAGCGCCTGACCGGCCTGCTCCTGAGATCAACATCCACGTCCGTATCGCAGCCGTGGCTTGCGGACTGGGTGAGATCGGCTGGTCAAAGGTCTTTATCCACAAGGTTTACGGTCCCCGTGTCCGCATCGGCACCATCCTGACCGATGCCGTGCTGGAGCCCGATGCACTGGTGGAACCCGGTACGCTCTGCAAACGCTGTATGAAGTGTGTGCCGGATTGTCCCGGCAATGCCATTCCCCGTCCCGGGGACCGGCCTTCCATCAAGGTCCGCATCGGGGACAAGGAGTACGAATGGGGGGATGTGCACATGGGGCGCTGTACGGCAACCCACCACGGAATAAACTACAAAGCGTCACCGTTTATGAAACGCTTTTTCCCGGGCTTCAATTTGGATATCACCCAAAGCAATATGTCCGAAGAACTGGCATACAAAACAGCTTATACCCTTGCCCTCGGCGGTTGGGGGCGTCAGAACCCGGAATTTCCCGGTGATTATGTGAATCCCTTTTACAAACAGATTCTGAGTCACACAGGATATTTTGCGGTTTGCGGCGCCAAAGGGTGCATCCGCAGCTGTATGGAGTTTCAGGAAAAGACCCACAATATTCCTCAGGACAACTTCAAGACACCGGTATTCCCCGATGGCAAATGGGAACTGACTCCCCCGGAAGAGGATGAAACAGGGGGTATCGTGGAAAAGAAAGCCCTGACAGAACTCTATCAGGATCCGGATACAGATGCCGGTTCCTGGAAATGACCCGGAAAAATATTTGATCTCTTTCCGGGATCTGAAATCATAAACAACGGGGGATGTTGCAAAACTGCAATGCGGGGAAAAAACTTTTGAGCAAAAAGGTTCTTTTCCCCGCCTCTCGTTTTGATCATCAGGATACGATCTTTTGCCTTAAAATTATTCTGATGCGTAAGAGAGGCAATTTCAAAAAATGGCAAAAAGAAACACAAGAAGGAGAGATCACCCGGCTTGAAGAATTTTTTCCACGATCCTGATACGTCCCCGTTTCGCTTCCAGCCAGTCGCCTGTGCGTGATGTGAGCACAGCTCCGTAAAATCCGCTTCCGGGATCTGCAAAAATGCTCTGCCCCGTCCAGCCGGTATGAAAGATCGTCTGATCCGAAAGTCCCGCAGGACGGGCTCCGGGTGTCATATCCCACCCGAAAGAACGGATCGTTCCGTTACAGCGGAATTCTTCTTTGCCGATCAAATCGTAATACGCCCCTGGAAACATCTTTTGTTCAACGATATCACGGAGAAAAAGAACCATATCTCCGGCAGTGGAAAACACCGAACCGCTGCCCAGAGGGATCCCGGCAAGATAGCACACATCATCATTATGTTCACCGCCGGGACGGGTGGGCTGGTGATGCTGCACTTCATCTTTTCCGGGCCCCGGAGCGTTCCAGGTGGTATTTACCATGCCCAGCGGCTCCCACAACAACTGCCGGGCAAGAGAATCCAGATCCATGCCGGTCACTGCATTGAGGATTTTCCCCAGCAGTATGAAGTTTGCACAGGAATAAGTAAAAGAACTTCTGCGGGGAGCAGCCGGCAACATGTTGTAAAGCTGGCGCATGAACTCTTTATGGTCCGCCTGACGGTATGGCTTACTGTTGTCAAAGCCGCTTGCATGAGAGGCAAGGTCGCGGAGTGTTATGCTGCAATCCTTTCCGAGGGCATGTTCAGGGAGATATCCGGTAAAAGGAGCATCAAGGTCGATCTCTCCTTTCAGAGAAAGCAGCGCAACGCATCCGGCGGTGAAAACTTTGCCGACTGAAGCAATATCAAAACGGGAATCCGCCGACATGGGAACGCTCCCGGATTGAATACCGCATACAAGGGGAACTTCATTCAAGCTGGTGCGGACCACTGCGCCCTGGATCACGCCGTTTGAAATTTGATTTTGCATCTCTGTCAATGCTTCATGAAAATTCATCGTACTTACCTTTCATCTTTAATTTCCCGTTGCCCTGACCGGATCAAAAGTCCAGGTGCGCTGTGTTCTGTCGGCGTATCAGTTTCATCCAGCGGATATCAATGTATGTGGAATGAAGTTGGGGCGGATCGAACCACAGTTCATTGACGCACCCTTTCCACAAAGGATTGGAACTCAGGTCAAGGGAGTATTCGTGCCATTCGCCGTCGGATATGGCAGGCACGGCGACGGCACACTCCCTGCGTATAAACATCTCTCCGGTAAACAAAGAGCGCTCCGTTGTACCGAAATACAAACGCACCTTTTGAGCATCATTGTATTGCAATTCCACACCGGCAGGGGGAGTTACTTTCATCATCACTTTGAAATTGGAATACTCTTCTGCCCGGAATCCCCGGTGCCGTAAACGCATCGCCGCATGATCTCCGCCGTTCCGGAAAAAATGCAAGGCGTTATCAACGATCTGCAAATATGCCGTCCCGAAGGGCTGCCGGTACCAATCCACGACTGCGGTACTGAAATCCCAGGCAAATTTTTCTGAATATTCCATAGGCGGATAATCATAGGGACCTCTGCCCACATCTTCCGGGCGCAGATCGGGGGGAAATCCGTTTTCCGGTTCTGAGCAGAAAACATCGCGCAGTACATTGTACATGGCAAATCCGTATTCCTCATTGGGTTCGATATAACTGCCCTCCTGCCATTCATTGACGGGGGCGATCATGATCCTCTGCCGTCCGTTTTTCTCACAGAAATCCTTACAGGCAAGGCACAGTTCTCTGAATTTTTCAGGAGTCCTTTCCCGGAAAGAATGACCGTAATCAAAAGAACGCATCCGGTCATCCCATCCGGTGGCGATGGTGGGGATGACGGCAAACTCCTTTTCTATGGAGGCTGTGGAGTACCACCAGGCTGCAGAAGCTGCAGTGAAATGATCTGCGTCCGCACATCTGGGGATCTCTGTTATTCCCAGCTTTTTTTTCATATAAGCCCAGGTGGGGGTGACCATGTTGTAATTCACCATTTCTTTGAAACCGGCATTGCGTGCAGCTTCCAATTTTTCCGGAACATAGTCACCTCCCTGGTACATGAGGATGAAATGAATCTCCGGCAATCCGGCTTTCCGCATTTCCTGATTGCTTAATGCGATTGCCCGTTTGACGCCTTCACCTTCTGCCAGGAGTTCACCGCGTTTTTCTGCTTCCATACGGAAATCCCGGTCAAGGGTTTGCAAAGACCATATAACGACAACCGGGTGTCCGTCGATGGTATAATACTCCGGAGTGCGGAAGTAGTTGGCGATCCAGAAGCGGGTCACCCGGATCTGATCTTCTTCTGAATGAGCTCCCACTTCGTTGTGATTTGCCCACATGATGTACCATTTCAGAAAGTTCCGGAATCGGGCCTTATAAAAATTTTTGATCCAGTGCTCCAGACGCCTGGTCCCTTTGTTCCAATACCAATCGACACAAAAACTGCTGATACCGTGTTCCACAGCCCACTTGATCTGCCAGTCTATGACCTCCGGATCACTTTCATCGTACCACCCAAGGAGCGGTTTGATCCCCGGCAAAGTCTGCTCCACTTGATTCCATTCCGCCATCTGTTCGGTTCCCGGATAGTAAAAGGCGGAAATTTCAATGGCGCTTTTTGCAGGAACCGGCTCAGGAATATAATTCATGAAATGCTCATCCTATATTGTTCTTCCGGATCCACCCGGCGATACATTCTTCAAGATCAGGATATAATTTTACACTGTCACCCTGAAAGATACGATGAGAGATCTCTCTCCCCCCGCGGTCGTGATAATAAGCACAGCAATTTACACCTGCTGCTTTTGCAGAAGCAGTAAAATGCGCTGTACACCGGCAGGGGACCACATTATCCCCCCGGTCATGAGTGCAAAGGATCGGCGGAGACTCCTGCGTAAGATACTTTACGGGGTCCACCATATCCAACTCTGCCGCTGACGGTTCATGCCCGAAAAGAGTGTGATACCGCCCCGGAGCAAAAACATGATCCTCTCTGACGGAGTTGATTCCTGAAATGGAAATGATACCTGTTACCATTTCCCGGGGCAAACGCAGCCCTGTCATCAGCGCATAATGTCCGCCCGACGAGGCTCCGACCACCAGAAGCGCCTTCCTTTTTATCCCTTTGAGCTGCGGGATCTCCCCCGCCGCAAGAAAATGGGCGGCTGCCAGACAATCATCGCTCCCCGCAGGCCAATTGTGAGCCCCCGCAAGCCGGTAATTGATATTGAAAACAGCGAAGTGCAGTGTTTCACAAAGGAACCCGGCAATGCCCGCCATGCGGCACTTGTCCAAACTGCTCCATGCGCCGCCGTGGACAGCTAATGCCAGAGGGGTGTCTGCGGAACATTCATCAGGAACCAGAAGATCGCCCGCACCATATTCCCCGGCCTCAGCAGAGTACATGATATTTTCGTAGATCAGCATATATTTTTCTCCATCCAGTTGCGCTGCTGTTTCTGCCCTTACAAAATTCTTTCCGGGGAGAATAATATAATACATTTTCTGCGTTTTTGCAACTTGTCATTTTGAAAATCATCTGAATTTCTCTCATCCCTCCATACCGGAAAGATGAGCTTGCGGAAACAGTGTTTTCAACTTCAGCCCCCGGTGCAGTTTTGAAAAAATCGTAAAAAAGTCAGCCAGAGACAGCCGGAGCCGCCTTGCTCTGCCCCGGAATGGTCTGCAGCGCAGATGAAAAAAAGATCTTAAAAACAGACCGGGACAGAGAGATACGCCTGAAGGATCTCTGATCGCTTCTTTAACAGATCTGCTCCGGGGGTACACCTGGTGCACCCCTGCTGACAGCGCCGGGGGTGTGGGCGTTCCCCTTTTTGACAGTGACTGCATCCCCCTGCAGATCAATACGCTCTTGCCGTTAGGTGTGGGCGTTCCCCTTTTTGACAGTGACTGCATCTGCAACGGAGCTTTGGGGGTAATGCTGCCGTCAAGCCGTATGAACAACGCTGATCTGCTGCAAAATGTTATTGAAGCAGCTCTCAACTGCGGCAAACTCCTTTCATTTGCCCAAGGTGCGCCCGCAGAGGGTTATCCTTATATAAACAATACCCGGCTTTCCGCAAGCCGGCAGCATCTGTTTTTCTGCTCTGAAATCATAAACTGCTGCACTGCTAATAAGGAAAACCCTTTTGCAGAGCAGCAGTTTTTTTGAGCTCAGAAAGAGGGCAGAGGGACGCCGGATTTTTCATAAGGCTCTGTCAGTGGTCACCCCAGCTCTTCATCGCCGATCTCTCTGACCCAGTCGCGGACATAATCCGCCGCTGCAAGTCCGATGTCGGCAATGCAGTTGGAGCAGATGATGACCCCCTGCAGTTTGCCGGACTTGAGATGATCTGTGTAAAGATCACACTGGTTTTTCAGGAGCTCAGCACTGATTTCAGTACAATTTCCGTAGTCGTAGAGATAGAGCCCGCCCAGATGTTTCTGCCGGGGACTCAGCTCAAAGGTGCGCTTGAGATTGTCACTGAGACGGGGAAGATTCTCTCTGCCGTACCATGTCCAGAAGGTAACGGCATCACACTTGGCAAGGTAAGGCGCGTAGTTATTATCAAGAAAACTTTCGTAAATGACCACCCACAGCTCCTGAGGAGAATCAAGTCCGTGGAGTTGGGTACGGATCTCTTCAAGGCGTTCCAGAGAGAGACGCGCCAGTTTGTCAGTGTCTTCTGCGCTGTTTGCCGGACGGAAAAAGTCATCCAGCACGCCGCCCCGCAGATTGGGGTATTTGGCGGCAAGTTCAAGGAATCCCGACAAATCGTCGGCACAGCTCCCCTGACGGTCGGAACCGCTGTCGCCCAGAATGGACCAAATCACATTGGGAATGTTTTTGAGCTTTTCCATCTCATTGGCAAAAGGGGGCTCCGGCTTGCCGTTCATCACCACGCGGCAGATGTTGCCGATGCCGAAAAATTCAGCACCTTCCACGGGACCCATGCGGTTGACGCCGGGCAAATTCCAGATATTTTCCTCTTTGGGACCCACACGGTGATGTCCCATGACATCCTGTCCCCAGAGCCAGATGGCATCTTTGATCTTCATAGACAGACTCCCTATCTTTTATTACAGGATGGTGCGTGTATCCCGGAACCAGTTCCAGAAGTTTTTGAGATATTCCACCTGTTTTCTGTGGCTGAGGCGGCAGAACCATCCGCTCTGGAGCGCACACCAACCGTCGATGCGTCCCTTATCCAGTTCGGTGGCGATCTTTTCGCACTGGAGCTTCATCTGATCCATGGGCTGGGGAACGGAGCCGTCGCCGTAAGCGTGGATGAACTGCCCCTGAAGGATATCCTTTTCAGGATAGGTCCTGCGGATCAGACGCACCTGATCTTCATAGAGGGCGTTCCAGAAGTAATCGGTGGAGTGCCAGGACCAGATGCTGAGACCGTCAAAGTCCTTGCGGCAGCTTTCCAGTTTGGAAAAATCCTGAGTGGTGTGGTAGTGGACGATGTAGAGTTTGAGTTCGGGGTTGACATCTTTCAAGGCGGCATTGATGACATGGAGATCTTCGTCTGTCATATTTTTGCTGGGACCTTCAGGAGAGCGGAAGTCATCCAGGATAGCGCCTTTGATGTTGGGGAATTTTTTGGAAAGTTCAGCGATTTTTGCGGCACACTCTTTGTAAAGGAGTTCCCAGTTGCCGGAGCCTTCGCCGCCGTGTTCGATGTGGGTGAGACCGCAGAATACGGTGTCATATTTCTGGAGTCTTTCGCATTGCTTTTCGTTGAGACACTCCATGGTGTGCAGTGAGTTCATCCAGCAGACATTGGAAACCTGCAGATAGTCGGCGGCAGTTTCAAGGCTGCAGCGGGTGGCGCCGTGAACATAGAATGCGGATCCGGGGACGGTATCAAGGGTATATCCCCACAGCCAGAAACGGTTGTCTTTTTTCATAGTTTGTATTTCCTTGTGTTTTGTGTCACTTTGCAATTATTTGTACCTTGCAAATGTTTTTTGTCAAGAGTATATTATACACTGATATGAGAGAAAAATAAATGTCATAAGGGTGAAAAAAATATGTCAATTTGCACCGATCTGCTGGAAAACTTTTCGCTTGAGATCCAAATCGCCCGGATCCTTGACAATGTGGAGTGGAACTGTGTTGAAGTGATCCACCCCGGATGGTTCCTTTTCTGGAACCCGGCTCCCGGAGCCCGGATCATCTGCGGCAATGCGTCATATGACGCCACCCCTGACCATGCGTTTCTGATTCCTGCTTACACGACCATATCCGGATTTTCGGAAAAAAAGTTTCCGCACCTGTATACCCACTTTACGGTCGGAGCTCCCTTTGACAAGGTGGAAAACAGGATCTACCTTCTTGATCCGGGAGCTGCCCGTAATTTCTACGAAAACCACCGGAACTCCACGGGAGTCGAATACATTCTCAGGTGGCGAATACTGATTATGGAATACCTGGCGCAGCTGCCTCCAGAATCTTTTGGAGGGAGTCCACAGCTTGATGAAAGGCTCCGCCGGGCGTTGAAGGCAGCAGAAAAGGTCAAAAATCCGGACAACGCCTTTTTGTCAAAAGCTGCGGGGATGTCGATCAACAATTTCTGCCGTTGTTTCAGGCGGGAGCTGAAAATTTCTCCCCGGCGCTATTTTATCAGTATGCGCCTCAACGCCGCCCGTAACATGCTTGCACTGGGAAGTTGCACCATCGCCGAAGCGGCGCATCGCAGCGGCTTTGCGGACCGTTATCAATTTTCCAAATCCTTCAAAGAATACTTTGGAATCGCCCCCGGCGCCTTCCTGCGTCAAGAAAAACAAAAGAAAATCTGAAATTTCATTGACAAAGGGGTTGACAAATCCCCAAAGAGGTGTTATATTAAGGAACACAACATCGCGGAGAGATGGTCGAGTGGACGAAGGCGCCACATTGGAAATGTGGTGTGGGGCAACTCACCGAGGGTTCGAATCCCTCTCTCTCCGCCATTTTTTTTTTGCAAAAAAATGGCGAAGGTCGCCGTAAGTCTTCTCTTCACGCTTTTATGCCAATAAAAGCTCTTCACTCAAAAGGCGCAGCCTTTTCTTCACATCTTCACCAAACTCCAGAGAAGACTTACTTGCTTGTCCACCGTAGCCTTGTACGAAGGTGGATGAAGTCGCTCCCTGTGGTCGCTTGTGAAGACGTTTCGCTTACGCTCCACATGTGAAGTTGCCGCCTGTCGGCGGGTGGATGTGTTTCTGATCAAAAGCGCACCTGCGGTGCTTAAACGGCGGCGTTGCCGCCTTGATTTTTCCACTTGCGGTGATATATTCCTTTACAGAAGGAGATCATCTTATGGCTGAAAGCAAATTGCGTACACTTTCTATTGACTTTGCGGTTCAGATTCTAAATCTGGTGAAATTCCTGAAAAGCCAGCACGAAACGATCGTTTCCAATCAAATCGGCAATCTGCCGGAGATGGCCCAAATCATCGAAAGCGGCAGTTGGAGGGAGTGCCGCCATGGATAAAACTGTTCTAATTGAGCAGATATCCAAACGACTTAAGCGTTGGGAACTCATTGTAACCGCAATGTTGTTTCTGGCGCTTTTTGCCGGTTTCGGGCTACTTTATGTAGCGATCCCGCTTGGAATCACATTTTTTTGCCTTTCCGGAATGTGTTTCCTCGGCTTCATCCCCGTCCGGATCACAATCTGGTGGCATCACGGATAACGGAGAATAATTATGTGTAATCAATGTATCGACTGTTTTTTCTACCTTGAACAATGTCCGGACGATGGTTCAGAAGAACTCTGTATTCTCAATCCGGATAAGCCCGTTGAGATCAAGTATTCAGATCCGGCGTGTCCGCACTTTGAATTGAGCGACTCGGCTAAAGTTGAACAGGGTAAAGAACCCGGCGAATTGTGAGTATTCCCCGATTTTTCAAAATTCCGCTGACATCGGTTCTCTTTTTCTGCTGACATCGGATGGATTTTGTGCCAGGTCAGTGTTATTTTATGAAAAAATGGAAAATTCCGCTAACCCTGGTTAAAAATTCCGCTAACGCTGGTTCCCGTTTTTACGCTCAAAAAGCGGTAAAAATGGACTGCTTTGGCACTAAAAAAGTTCCGCTAGCGCTTGCTTGAATTTTATGGCAAAGCAGTGTTATTTTATTGGAATCGAAAAATTCCGCTGACGCTGGCTGAATTTTTCCGCTGACGCTGGCTCCCTTTTTTACGCTCAAAAAAGCGGTGAAAAAAAGGACTGATTTGACACTGGAAAAGTTCCGCTGACATTTGCTTGAATTTTGAAAAACAGATATTAATTTTGTCATCAGAACCATAATCGGAGGAAAAAATGAGCAACACAAACATTCAAAACAATTGCAGGATTCCCGGTATTACGTATCAGGAATATTGTGAAATGGCTGTTTCTGAATGGAGTAAATATAATAATGGTATCTGTCCGGATATGGACAAGGCACTGTTTATTACTTATGCCGTTGAAACAGTCTGGAATGAAACTGAACGCTGCCGCACTTATGCCGGAGCAATAAAGAAGTTAAAGCCATTAAAGACAGCCTTGCCGGAAGAAGAAAGAACCGCAGATTACTTTTTTTACCTGGCACTGGATATTTTGCTCTGTGTTGACATTCTGTTCTGCTACGATCCAACGGATGAAGCTCCAGGAAAATACTGCAATCGCCTGACAGCACTTGTCCCCAAAGAATACAAACGAGAATGTGAAAGCATTTTTATAGAAAGATTGAGGTATGCCGTAGTACCCCACGCAATGGCTATTTGATGTACATCCGTGCCGACCGGGTAAAGTCGGCTTTTTTTATTTTGCTGAATTGAAAAACTTATCAATGGGCAGCATATTACATCTGCGGTCAATCAAGGAGTTACAATATGGCAAAGCTGATAAAAGAACAGAAGCGGAAAGCGAAGCTCAAGGCAAAAAAGCAACAGGCGATCCATGATCAGCAATCGCTGACGGAACATTTGTCTATTGCTTTGGAGAAACTTTGTGAACCGGTTTTTGCCGGAATATATTGATGACTCCCACGGCCCTGATCTTACCGGACGGAATATTGCCTGGCAAATGGGAATGATTGCCTGGAATATCCATGTTACCGGGCGGCAGGAACTTGCCGATTGTGCCTTCGCCGGAAGCAAACTTGATGCAGAACAACAAGCGATGGTCCGGAAAGAAATCGCCGGTCTTGTACAGCGAAAAATAGAACTCTATCCCCGGCAAAGAACTGCAATCCGTGATGTTTCCGTAACGCTTGCAAACGGCTCTCCAAAGGCGAAAGCCCGACCGGGGGGACACTTTCCCGGAACTGCCGAAAAAGCCAGACAATGAACCGGAAAAGCCGCTTGGTGTCGAAGACATCGCAGCATTGCGTAAAGCAATGCAACTTACGCAGGTCAAGTTCGCAGAAGTCTTCGGAGTTACCGCCAGAAAGGTCTCCGAATGGGAACATGGGAAAACGTCCCCTAACAAAGCTCATTTGGATATTCTTAATCGCTTACTTAAAAATTTGAAGATTTGACTAATTTTATTCATTGATTTGCAATTTAGCACATTGAACAGATTGCATAGTATCGCTTTTTTA
>JAZODE010000122.1:0-64956 GCA_045596885.1 Victivallaceae bacterium | reverse complement strand
CGGTGACGGTATCGACGATATCCAGATCCGCGTTGGTCAGGATGCTATCGGATACCTCGTCATCAGCGCTGAAGGCAACGCCAAGTGGCAGCAGCTCGGCCAGGATGGTCTGGGCGAAGAGTGGACCACCAAGTTCTCCGCTATCTGCTGATAAAACAACAACTCAAACCCCGAAACTCCGGCGCGAAAGTGCCGGAGTTTTTTTTTGTGCATAAAAAAACTGCCGCAAGCATTTCTTGCGGCAGCAGAAGGAAAGAGCAGTGTTCAGAAGTTGAAGGGAAGGAAGGGGGGCTCCAGAGAATTTCCGGATTCCCTGCGGCACCATTTGAGATGTTCTATACCCTTTTTCACCTCGTCGGCAACAAGGGCGGGATCCTGAGAGACAAACTCCTCAAAGGAAAACCATCCATCCCAGTTGTGGAGCTTCAAAGCGAACATCAGTTCCACATAGTCCACAGCGCCCTTGTCAAGGGTGCGTCTTTCAAATTCAAGGCAGGTGCGCCCGTCAGGGGTTTTGCCCTCTTTGAACATGAGATTTTTCACATGCAGATAGGCGATGTACTCCTTCATCACCTCCACGGCGATACGGGGCAGAACAAAGCCCTCAAGCACCGTGTTGGCAGGATCATAGATCACGCCGCAGTACTCAGGATCAAATTCCTTGAGTATCCAGGGCACCATCAGAGGAGAAGCAAAGCAGGAGCCTTTGTGTGTCTCAAGGACATAGCGCAGACCATACTCTTTTCCCAGCTCCATAAGCCGTGCCAGCCCCTCTTTGGAGTGCTCCACAAGTGTCATGAAATCCTCGGGCTGATGAAGTGATTCATTGTAATTCCAGGCAAACCAGGGGTGTGCCACCCGGAGCATTTTTCCACCCCCTGCCAGAACAGCTTCGCTCCAGCGGCGGATGTCGTCGGTCTTCCAGAGGATGCCTGCGTTGATATAGGAAACGATCTCAAGTCCTGCGTCAAGAGTCACCTTTTTCATCAAAGCGGCATCCGCAGCGGCAGTGTCAATGGAGTTCAAGCCCCATTCGATCCCCTGAACGCCTGCTTTCAGCGCCTCCTGAACGATTCTTTCAGGGGTGTAATGATTTTTCAAACCATTGGTGTTGATGGAAAATTTCATAAGATCAAAAACTCCTTATAATCCGGTGGGACAATCGGCAAATTCAACCTCGATGCCGAATTTTTCAGCCACAAGTTCCATGACCGCTTTGACGCCGACGGTTTCAGTGGCGTAGTGTCCGGCGGCGATAACGCTCAATCCCAACTCCCGCGCCAGATGGTAGTGCTGGTGTTTGAACTCCCCGGTCAGAAGAAGATCGGCTCCCGCCTCAGCTGCCTGAAGCAGCACTGTGTCTCCGCATCCGCCGGAAACAACGGCGATTTTTTTGGCTTTCAGCTCAGGGTCGCCGTAGAAGTTGCATTCAGGATCCCCCAGAGCTGTCTTGAGCTTTTTGACCAGAGTTTCAACAGCTGTCCCCCGGCTCAGAGAACCGGAAAATCCGATAAAGTTTCCGTCCACTTTGCAAAAGGGCGTAAGATCTTTAAGTCCCAGTATCTTGCAGAGACAGGCGTTGTTGCCCAATTCAGGATGGGCGTCAAGAGGCAGATGGGCGGCATAAAGTGTGATCCCGGCGCTGAAAAGCAAGCCGATGCGTTTGGCGTCAACGCCGGTAATGCGGCGGAACCCGCCGCCCCAGCTGATACCGTGATGAACAAAGAGGAAATCTGCCTTGGCATCCTCAGCGTATTCGATGGACTCCAAAGCGGCATCCACGGCAAAGACTGCCTTGGTGATCTCCTGATCCCCTCCGGCGACCTGGATACCGTTGTTGGAAAGGTCTCCTGAAAAATCCGCAAGGCGGAGTTCCGAATCCAGAAAAGCCGCAAGTTCAGCAAGTTTCATAAATCTTCTTCCTTCTGATTGAAAAATCTCAATTTTATGATCGCCCAGCGCAGTTCGCTTCGGGCTTTTTCTTCAAGAAATCCCTGAAAGGCTTCTTTCGTTTTCATACCGGCGATGCTCTTGAGTTCCTCAAAGGTACACCGGAAAAGCACCGCACTCACCTGAGAGACGCCGAAAAGACGGAGTTTCTGCTCCGCCTTGCGCACCCGCCGGACGCTGAAAAAGTTCCTGAGCAGCAGAAAAAGAGGATACACACCTGCCAGCACCCAGAAGGGCCACAAGGGAAAGTATGTGCGCCCCAGTTCCCGGAATACAGTCGCCCCCAGAAGAATGAATGTGGGCAGTATGAAAAGTATGGCATCCCGTTCACGGATGAAGCAGTTGCCGAAATGACGGCGCAGAAAACTGCCGCTGGTCTGATAGGCGAAAAACTCCTCAAGATGGATGTCGCACAAAGATTGACGCATGGCATGACAGAGTTCGTGCGCCAGAAGCTCCGAACGCTCATAAATATACCATTTCGCACGATTGCGGAAGGCTGAGCGCAGCAGCATGACAGCAAAACCGTTATCAGGATCGCCGATCATACATCCGCCCCAGAGCGCCCCCACCTTGCCTGAAAGAAAAAAACCGGGGACACGGCGGTTTTCAAATCCGTAAAGGGCGCGTGTTTTCCCGGCGGCTTCGGCGATGATTTCCGGAGGGATCCGGTCGGCAGCGCGAACCTGAAACTCCTCAAAGACAGAAACGCTCCCCTCTTCAGCAAGGGCAGAGCCAAATTGAGCAAAAGCCTCCTCCGACCGGCGGAATCTTTCAAAAAACATCCCGGCAGTTTCCCCGGGAAGGGGCATGAATCCCGCCCTGTCAAGTTCGGCGGCGGCGGCTGTCTGAAGATCCTCTTTCACTTGGATGTGCCTGCATCACCTGAATGAGAGGCGCTTTCTGAGTTGTTGTGTTTCGGCGCACCGCCATTGGGGTTATGGGGCTTTTTATCGCCCCGGTTCTCGTGTTTGTCACCCTTGTGGTTTTTCTGGGGGACCTGAGATTCCTCCTGGGGCGCTTTGCCTTTGGAGCGGGGCGATGTCTGAGGCTCCTGTTTTTTGACCGGAGCACCGCCCTTGCGCTCGCTGTTGTGAAGGATCTTCACATCGCTGACGCTGTACTGGTTGATATTGCCGTTTTCCATGGTGACAAAGACCTTCCCCGTAAGCAGATTGCGGTCGGTGATCCTGCCGGAGCCGTCGGGAGTTTCACAATACTCCCCTTTCCGGGGCATACCTTTGGCAAGTTCGGTGTAGCCGTCATGTTCGTATTTGAGGCAGCATTTGAGTCTGCCGCAGGCGCCTGAGATGGTGGCGGGGGTGAGAGAAAGATCCTGTTCCTTCGCCATTTTCACATTGATGGAGTTGAACTCCTTCAAAAAGCGGCTGCAGCAGAGCATCTGTCCGCAGACGCCGATGCCGCCGTAGATGCCGGTTTCATCTCTGACCCCGATCTGGCGCAGTTCGATCCTTGAAGAGCGGGTACGGGTAAGTTCTTTGATAAGTTCCCGGAAATCCACCCTGCCCTCAGCGGAAAACTGAATGGTCATGAGCTTGCCGTCAAGGGAACTGTGGGCATTGATCAGTTTCATTTCCAGCCCCAGCTGGTCCACCAGAGTCTGGGTGGTGGACATGGCAGTGCGGTTTTTGGACTGGTTTTCCTCTGCCTGCGCCAGATCTTCCGGGGTGGCAAGACGCTGGATCAGGGGCAGAGAGGGCACGGCGTTTTTGATCTTGGTAGGATCGATTTCCCGGCAGACGATGCCCAGATCGGTATAAAAATCCTTGGTAAAAACGCAGCAATCGTGGGGGGAGATTTCCAGATTTATATCGGCGCGCGCCTCCACAGCTGCGCCGTTTTCCAACTTCAGCAAAAAGATCCGTTCCATATCCTGATACCGTTCCTCAAATGTTTAAGAGATGGCGGCATTTGCAAAAGCTCCGAAGGTCTTGAAACCGCCTGTATATTGTATTGTTATAAATATAGCAGATAAAGGCGTTTTTTTCAACCGTTTATACACTGAAAATCACTTTTTTCCGGAGCCTGCCGTTCCGGAAGGGGGAATAGAGAAAGATTCTGTGCCGACTGCCAGTTTTTCACAAGCAAGGCTTCCGGCTTGGTGAAGATGTCCCGGCTTCATTGCATTACGCCGTGGCAAGGAAGAAAACCTTCGGTTTTGAGTGAAGAGCTTTTATTGACATAAAAGCGTGAAGTGAAGCCTTTCGGCTTCGTTTACCATTTTTTGCAAAAAAATGGTAGTCCGGGGGGGAATCGAACCCACGACCCACTGCTTAGAAGGCAGTTGCTCTATCCACTGAGCTACCGGACCACTTGAAGACACTTATATAATATTATACCAAAGTTGCGTTTTGTCAAGCTCTTTTATGATTTTTTCTCATATTTCCGGTTGAAAAAAAGGCAAAATCAAAGTATTGTATATGGAATGCAGTTTATATTGACCCAAAATGGAGAGCATTACCATGAGAAAAATACTTACCCCGGTGCTGATCCCCCTGACGGCACTGGCGCTCGTTTTCGGCACTTGCGGATGCGAGATCATTGAAGAAGCCCTTGAAGCCGGTGCTCTGGATACCGAAAACCCCAACAGCGATGATTACCGCCCCCGGTTCGTTATCGGCGTCTTTTCCATCGTCCGTTTCCCCCGGGCGAACGATCTGGAAAAACCTGTTCAGGATCTGGAAGGCAGAGAGATCTATATCAACGCCAATCAGAATTTTTCCAGCAAGAATCTCAAAGATGCCAAAATCGTCATCCGTCCCGGAAATCCTGAGCTCTGCGATCTGAAATTCAAATTGGACCGCCGCGGCAAGATCCAATGGGAACTGCTGGCAGGCAAGCACAGAGACGAACAGGTCGCCTTTGTGGTCGATGGCAAACTGATTTCCCGTTTCATCCCCGAATTCGACGACGAAAGCGGTTCCACATGGGTCTATCTCAGAGTGGGCATAGACCATTTCCATGCAAAAAACATCGTCAAATATGCAAAGAAGAACTATATCTTCTACAATCCTGACGCCAAGAACTTCTTTTCTGCCTTCTGATACGAAAAATGGATAAAACTGTATTCCAAACCGGTATTATAGATGTAGGTGCACACGCCGTCAGGCTGGAGATCTTTGAGGTCAAAGCCGACGGTTCATACGCCCTCCTTGAAAGCCTTTCACGCGCAACCCGTCTGGGGATCGATGTCTTCAGGACCCACTTTGTTTCCCCTGAGAGCTCCGACGGTTTTTCAGCCATCATGTGCGATTATGCGGCACGGCTGCGGGAGTACGGCATCTCAAGGGTGCGTGCCTTTGCCACCAGCGCCATCCGCGAAGCGCGGAACAGAGAGCTGGTCATCGACAGGATCCGCCAGGACTCCGGCATAGACCTTGAAATATTGGAGTCCTCAAGAGAGATCGAACTCATTGCCCTTGCCATGCTCCGGCAGCTGGAAAAGAAAAAAACTTCCTCAGCCCCCCAGATCCTTGCCATGGTCATCGGTTCAGGTTCCCTCTTTGTCATGCTGGTCAAAGAAGGCTCCTTATGTTTCGCCGAAGAGATCCCTCTGGGCACCGACCGTCTGGCGGAACTTTTCGGCGCAGGGATCATCACTCTGGAACAATTTTCAGAAGAGCTGCGGGCTCTTGATATTCCTCAGCGTCTGGCGGAATCCACCAACTTTTCCATCAGCGATCCGGTCCATTTCGTCACCATGGGGGCGGCGCCCCGGCTGCTGACGGGGGCAAACGGCGGAGAGTTCAGCTGTTCCCCCGAAGAGGCGATCCGGAAGATGCGTGAACTCAGGGAAACCACAGTCGCCGGAGTAAGCAGCAAGCTGAAAGTTTCCGCAGACGACAGTGCCGCTGCCATAGGCGCTGCCGTTATGCTGGAGTCCTTTTTGCAGACATTCAACGCCGCCGCCTTCACCTGTTTTTCCATCTCCACCCGTGAAGCGGCTGTGGAGCTGATGATCCGTGAAGAGATCACCTGCGAAGCGGAACCGTTCCGCAAGGAGCTGCGTTCCATCTGCCTTGCCCTCGGTCACAAATACGGATTCGATGCCCAACACGCCCAAACCGTTTCAGCCACGGCGGCAGCTTTGCTGAAAGAACTTGAAAACTCTTTCAAATTCCCTCCACGGTCGTCGATGCTCCTTGAAACTGCGGCATTGCTCCATGACATCGGCAGGTTCGTCGATACCAGAGACCACAATCTCCATTCAGCCTATCTGATCTCAGGTACTCAGCTTCCGGGGCTCAAAAGCGAAGAACACCAGATCACCGCCATGATCGCCGGAGCGCACCGGGGAGATGTGGAGCGTGCCATGCTCCGCTCAGGCAGCAGAACATTGCTCCCGGAACACCGGGTGCTGGTGCTGAAACTTGCCGCCATACTCCGGGTCGCAGATGCTTTGGACTGCGCCCGGAAAGGGCGTTTCAAAAATATGGTGATGCACCGCAGAGGTGTCGTGCTGGAACTGCGGGGCACGGGGCAGGACTATCACTCTGAGATCCGGGAGCTTGAAATGAAGGGGGAACTCTTCTCTCAGGTTTTCGGGATCAAGGTCAGGATCGTGGAAAACTGAAAAAAGAATTATGAAACACTCTCCACACGATGTCGCAGATACCGGTCTTTTTATCAACCGGGAACTTTCATGGATCGACTTCAACAGCCGGGTGCTGGATGAAGCAGAGATCCCTGCAAATCCACTCCTTGAGCGGTTGAAATTCGTCACCATTACCGCCGGGAATCTGGATGAATTCTTTATGGTACGCATTGCCGGATTGCGGAAAATGCTCAGGAACAGTGAACCCTGGTGCGACCCCGCAGGACTCAATGCCGCCGCCCAGCTCAACTTTGCAAGGGAAAAAATCGACGCCCTCCTTGAAAGACAATACGCGCTGCTTTTCGGCAGGATCCTGCCCGAACTGGAAAACTCAGGTGTCTCTATCGTTCACCCCAAAGATCTGACCGACGCCGAAAGACTTCTGGCAAGCGATATCTTCCGTTCCAATGTCATGCCGGTGCTCACCCCCTTTGCGGTGGACCCGGCACACCCCTTCCCTCAGTTGAACTCAGGCGCCATTGAGATCGCCCTGCGTCTGATCCCTGCCGGGACGGGAAAAGATGCCTACGCCTTCGTGGAGCTGCCCGCATTGCTGGAGCGTTTCGTGGAACTGCCTTCGGCTGCCGGGATCAAACGGTTCATGCTCCTTGAGGAGCTGATCACAGACAATCTGCAGTGGCTTTTTGCCGGCAGCGAGATCGTGGAGTGTTTCCCCTTCCGGATCACCCGGGATATGGATTTTTCAGTGGAAGATGACAAATCTTCCGATCTGCTGGTTTCCATCGGGCAGAAGCTCCAGCAGCGCCGCCGCAGGGAGCCTGTGCGTCTGGAACTCCCCCCCGGCGCCGCCGGACCTCTTGCCGACTGGATCCGTTCAGCCTTTGCCCTTGAGAAGCTCTTTGAATACCCCATCCGGGGCGCCCTGCACCTGAAGCAGTTTGCAGAGTTGATCCCCAAATCCGGACTGCCCCATCTGGCACGGCCTCCCTTTGAGCCTGTGATGCCCCCCGAATTCATAGAAAGCGCCTCGGTCTTTGAAGCCCTCAGGAATCACGAAAATATCCTGATCGCTCCTCCCTACCACTCCTTTGCCCCTGTGGTGCAGATGCTTGAAGAAGCAGCTTCCGATCCCGATGTGCTGGCGATCAAGCAGACCCTTTACCGGGTCAGCGGCAATTCGCCTGTGGTCCGGGCGCTCCAGCGTGCTGCCCGGAACGGCAAGCAGGTCACAGTGGTGCTGGAGCTCAAAGCACGCTTTGACGAAGAAAATAACATCGCCTGGGCTCAGGCGCTGGATGAGTGCGGCGCCCATGTGGTTTACGGCATTGCCGGACTCAAGATCCACGCCAAAGCGCTGCTGATCGTCCGGAAAGAAGATGGATTCCTCAGGCGCTACTGCCATCTGGGAACCGGGAACTACAACGACCGTACCGCTCTGACCTACTCTGATATCGGCATGATGAGCTCCGACCCGGAACTGTGTTCGGATATCGCCAATATGTTCAATGTGCTGACCGGTTACTCCGCCCCCGAAAACCGCTGCCGCAAAGCGGTCCTTTCCCCATTCATGCTGCGCAGCAGACTGGAGCAGCTCATTGAGAGGGAAATCGACCATGCCCGTTCCGGCGGCAAGGGGGAGATCATCGCCAAGATGAACAGCTTTTCAGATGAAAAAATGGTCCGGCTCATCCACCGTGCCGCCGATGCGGGGGTCAGGATCACATTGATCGTCCGGGGGATCTGCTGTCTCCGCCCCAAAGAGGAGCAGCGTTCCAATCTCAGGATCATCAGTATCGTTGACCGTTTTCTGGAGCACAGCCGGATCTTCTATTTCCGCAATCAGGGGAGCCCGGAATACTATCTGTCAAGTGCCGACTGGATGACAAGAAATCTGGACCGCCGGATCGAATTGATGTTTCCAGTGGAGCAAGTGGAACTTGCTGAACAGCTCAAAAAGATCCTCATGTTCCATATCAATGACAGTGACAAGGCAAGAGAGCTCCTGAGTTCCGGAGTCTACACTCCTTGCAATGCCCTTGAAAGCTACTCCCCCGCCCGGAGTCAGGAGGCTATCGCCGACTGGTTCCGCCGCCGCACTGCCGCCGCTCTTGACGGTTCTGCAGGCACCCCCCTCAAGATCAGAAAATATAAGGAATAAAAATCATGGCTGACAAGAAAAAAAACAGCACTGTTGAATATTATCCCAGTGCCCTGACCATCGCCGGCAGCGACTCCGGCGGCGGCGCCGGGATCGAAGCGGATCTGCGTACTTTCAATGCCCTGGGGGTCTACGGGTGTGCCGCCATCACCGCTGTCACAGCCCAAAACCCCGAAAAAATCAGCCGTGTGGATCTGCTTCCCGGAGCAAGTGTCACCGCCCAGATCGACGCCGTTATGGAAAAAATCGCCGTGCGCTGTGCCAAAAGCGGTATGCTGGGGTCGGCAGAAAATGTTTCCGCCGTGGCTGAGGCGGTGAAAAAATACAAACTCAAACTGTTTTGCGATCCGGTGATGATCTCCACTTCAGGCAGAAAGCTGATAGATGACGATGCCATCAAAGTTCTCGCTTCGGAACTCCTTCCCCAAGCCTTCTGGATCACGCCCAATATCCCGGAGTGCGAATTTCTGCTGGAAAAAAAGCTCAACACGCCATCTGATATGACACAGGGTGCCAAAGCACTTGCTGACAAGTTCCGCACCAATGTGCTCCTCAAAGGGGGACACGATGAAAAAAGCAAACGCGCCGTGGACTATGTCTGTTACAAAGGGGAACTTTTTACCGTCTCTTCCCCAAAGATCAAGCTGCCCCCCTTTGCTTCACACGGCACCGGGTGCACCCTGTCGGCGGCAATGGCGGCAATGACCGCTCTGGGATTTTCATGGAGCGACATGATACAGGATGCCAAAGCATTTGTCTTCGGCTCCCTCAGAGAGAATGTGGAAACAGGGGATGGGATCTTTGCCATGTACCCCCCTGTGGAAGATTCTCTTGAACTCATCGGAATGGAACGGCTTTCCGCCGGAAACACCAAAGGTGCTTCTAAATGAAATATCCGGCTCTTTTGAGAACTTTCTTTCTGCTGCTCACGCTTCTGACCGTTTCAGGTGCAAAACCGACGGTCATCCTCAAGGGGAAGGTTTACCGCCACGCCGGAGCAGTTGCAAGAGAATTGAGGTGCGGTTACTATTTTTCAGGAAAGAATTTTTACCTTGCCCGGGGACGGGAAAACTTTTCCTTCCGCCCGGAGCGGGCAGATTTCCGCATTTCCAATGTCTCTGTTGCGGGGAGTTTCCCTTCCCGCAAGCTGGGCAATGACCTCTATCTGAGCGCCATTGATGTGGACACCATACTGCGTCCCTTTTTCTCCATGCGCCAAAGTCTCCGGCGCCACAGCATCCGGCGCATCATCATCGACCCGGGCCACGGGGGATTTGACCGGGGCGCTTCGGGACGGAGGATCATTGAAAAAACCGTGGCGCTCAAAATCGCCAAAAGAGTCTCTCAGATCCTCACCCGGTGCGGCTACAGTTGTATCCTGACCAGGCGAAGCGACTTCCTCGTGCCCCTCAATCAGCGCTGTGTCATCGCCAACAGAAACCGGGGCGATCTTTTTGTGTCGCTCCACTGCAACGCCAGCAAGGATAAGAGAGCCGCCGGTATAGAAACTTACTGTCTGACTCCTGCGGGGGCATCTTCCACCAACCAGAAAAAGATCCTCTATACGGCATTCAAGGGAAACAGCTTCAACGCCAATAATTTCCTTTTGGCATACGAGATCCAGAGATCCCTGCTGCAGCGGACCAAAGGATATGACCGGGGCGTCAGGCACGGCAGATTCGCTGTATTGAGAAACCTCAACATGCCGGGAGTCCTCATTGAAATGGGATTTCTTTCCAACGATGCCGAGGAAAGAAAACTTGCGACTCCTCTCTATCAGGAGCAGATCGCCCGTGCCGTAGCCGTGGGTATCATCAACTACCACCGGAAAATCTACAGTTCAAGGTAACTTGAATTTCTTTGAAAAAGCTGTTTTTTTATACAGTTCCCTCTTGAAAATATCTTTTAAGGTGTTATATTTATCCAGTTCGATGTATACAAGAGGATACAAGTACTGTGAAACAAGGGAACAACCTCAACTACAATAAGTACAGTCAGGTGGAGCATGACTTGCGCCGCCGTATTCTTTCAGGGGAGTTTCCCCCTGAGCACCCCCTTCCCGGGGAACAGCAGCTCAGAAAAGAGTACGGCGTCTGCCGCAAAACGCTCCGCAAGGCACTGGAAAATCTGCGTTCCCAGAATTACCTGCGCAAAAAGCAGGGGCGGGGCAGTTTTGTGATCCCCGACTCAGAAAGGCGTCTGCTGCCCCGTGTTGCGGGCAAGATCCGCCTCATGCTTCCCACAGGAACAGTTTCAAGCAGCTTTGAAGCCGAAATCGCCGCAGGCGTCCAGAAACTGGCTCTCATGCGCTCTCTGGAAGTAACTTTCGGCTCCCACCGGGATAAGCCTGCTTCACTGACAGATCTCTACCGGAACTTTGCCGTTGATGTTTTTATCTGGTGCGCCTGCGCCGCTCCGCTGCCGGATGCCATTACCGCCCTTGCAAAATTGAAGATCCCCCAGATCCTCATTGACGAAAAGGTCCCCGGTGCAGGATGTGTCATTTATGACAGCACCCCTGCATGGGATTCTCTTTTGCAGATGCTCCACGCTCAGGGACACAGGGATTTGGGATTCTTTGAGCGCCCGGAATCCCTCAAATGGGTCCGGGAAAGACAGGAGTCACTCCTTCGCTGCGCCCGCCGTTCCGGTATGACGGTGCGGATCTTTGCCGGAGATTTTACAAAAAGTTCAGCCATTGTTCAGATCATGGAAAAAAATCCCTCTATTACCGCTTACATCTGTATTTCCCCGTGGAAGGAAAGTTTTCTCCATGCCCTTGAGGAGCGGCAGATCACAGTGCCTTCCATGCTTTCATGGGCGGAGTTCACTCCGGAAAAACTCCTTCCCGGCCCTCAGGTCACAGCCATTTACATCCCCACGGAAGAGATGGGATATCAGGCGGCACTGCTGGCGGCGGTCAACGACTTTTCAAAGGACCCCGAACCCGAAAGTGCTATCGGATGTTTCACCGTTGCCGGTATGACCACCGGAAAAGCCCCTTCAAAAAACCATTCATCACAATGAGATCAATATAAAGGAAAAAACAAAATGGAATTTCTTTCACAGAATCATAAGGACTCATGGAATTGCGCCCTTGAGCTCCTCAAACCCACCGATGCCCAGCTGCAGCGGGGGCTTGAACTCCACAAAGAGCTCTTTACCATGGACCACTTCGGCTTCGTTCCCACCGCCGCAAGGACCCAGCGCTACGCAGAACTTTTTCACGCCCTGAAAGAGAAAAATGTGGGACAGCGGGAACTGCTCAAAAGAACTGAATTCATCATGTACGATGAGACCTGCTACAACTCAGAGTGCGCCGACCTTTTCTGCAAGACTCTTGATGCTTCAGGACTCAACGCCATGATCGTTACTGTGGCTGAGGGGAAATCCCATGTGGAAGACTTCAAGCGCATGGCAGCTCACACCCAGGTGCTGAGACGGTTCCGTGACCGGGTCGCCAAGGCTGACAATGCCGACGATATCGCCAAGATCAACGCCGAAGGCAAGATGGCTTTCATCTGGAGCGTCAACGGTCCCCCGCTGGCAGGGGAACTGCAGGATATGGAACAGGAGCTGGATCTTATTGATGACTGGCGCCGTATGGGGGTCCGCCTCATGCATTTGACCTACAACCGCCGCAACTTCGTGGGCGACGGATGCGCCGAGGAAGCCAACGGCGGCTTGAGCGCTCTGGGAAAGGATCTGATCAAACGCCTCAACAAGTGCGGGATCATCGTTGACGTGCCCCACACCGGTCTGCGCAGTTCAACTGAAGCAGCGCAGGTTTCCGAAAAGCCCATTATGGCATCCCATACCGGAGCCCGGGCGCTCCATGATTTCATCCGCTGCAAGGACGATGCCACTTTGAAAGCCATTGCCGACGGCGGCGGTATGGTGGGGGTCTTTGCCTACCCCGGCATGTTGGGACTGACCAACGATATCAACGCCCTCATGGACCATGTGGAGTACATCTGCAAACTGGTGGGTCCTGAACATGTGGGTATCTGCACCGACAACCGCTATGCCCATAATTGGGAGGTGGATCCCCCTGAACTGCTCCACGGCTACCCCAATGCCGAATTCACAAGCAACAAGTGGTGGGGCAACTGGGCGAATTACCCCTACACCAACAACTCCGGAAAAACTCTCGCCAACGGCAGTCTCGCCTGGATCAACTGGCCTCTCTTCACCGTGGCACTGGTCTGCCGCGGATTCAAGGATGAGGATATCGCCAAGATCATGGGACAGAACTTTCTGCGGGTCTTCCGCGCCAACCAGATCTGATAAATACCAGAAGGTAACTGTATGAAAAGCTCATTGTTCCTTTTTACACTCCTGATGCTGCTTTTGCCCCTTGCGGGGCGGGAAACTCAGCACAAGGTGCTGCTGCCCCCTGAGATCGGCTATAAGAATCTGCGGACAGCTCTCTCTTTCGCCCGATCATTTTACAAGAAGCAGGAATTTCAAAAAGGCTTTGAGCTTTTCAGAAAGTGTTCCGAGGTCAAAAACCTGAGCGACCTCCACAAAGCGGAGTGTCTCTGGTACGCAGGACTCTGTGCCGAAAAGGCGGGGGATTTGGAAAAGGCAAAACTCTATTACGGGAAAACATTGCTCTGCAGGGGGGGGAAGTTCACCTCCAACGCCCGCAAAAGCCTTGCCGCTCTGGGGAAAAACAAAAATCTGCTCATCAACGGCAGTTTTGAAAAAGATATCCCTTCCCCGTGGAACAGGATGATCGATCAGGAGTATCTCCCCCAAAACAGCTGGCAGCGGGAGAGTTCTGCTGCCTTTCAGGGGAAATATTCTCTGCGCTCAAAAGGCAATGCCCCATTGGTGCTTATGACCGAGGGGTTCTGTACCCCCGGCACCTTTTCCTGTGCCATGAAATCGGCACAAAAGGGGGGCAAGGTCAAAGTTGAAATCTTTTCATACGCCCGTTTTGTGCCTCAGCTGCTTGCAAAAAAAGAGTTTTCCCTTACTCCTCAATGGCAGCGGTACAAGTTGGTTCTCCCCAAAAAACATCTGAAATTTGAAAAGGGGACCGCCCCCCTTTTCTGCCGCATTACCCCTGTGGGCAAAGAGACAGTGTGGATCGACTGCGTTCAGCTGGAAGAAGGGAGCTTGACCGCCTGTAAAGAATATACGCCCCCCCTCTACCCCCTTGAAAAGGCAAAAGAATTTTTTCCCAAACACACACTCCGCAACTTTGCTGTGCTGAAGTCATCTGCCCCCGAAGTCCCCCTCTCCGGCGTGTGGGAAATAGGAGTCACCTACCCTGTCAAGGCATCGGGAGTCCCTGTTGACGCCGCTCTTCCCCTGCCTCAAGGCAAATGGTTCGGCAACACAACTCTGACCATTAAAAACAGTGCGGGGAAGATCCTTCCCCTTGAACAACGGGTCCTGGCACGCTGGCACAGAGACGGCAGTGTCCGGTCGGTTCTCCTTTCCTTTGATGCCGATCTGTCAAAGGGGAAGAACACCTTTTTTGTTCAGGAGGGCAAAGGGCTTCAGCCGGATACGCAAGAACCTGTTCCTCTTGCCTTCACATTGAGTGCGGAAGATGCCGCAGGAAAAAAATATGTTTCCCAAATTCTTTCCTCTGAAGTTGAATACAAGGGCAAACTGTACAGTTGTTTTCTGATCCGGGGCGTTCTGGTCAACGGGGGGACTTTCTTCGCACCTTTTGAGGTGCGGCAAAAGGTCCATGCCCTCTCCAAGAGTGTTGAAATCAGCGCTCTGGTCAGAAATCCCGCCTCAAAGATGATGGTCATAAAAAATGCAAAACTGTCTATCGACTCCGGCAAACCGGGAAAAAAATCTCTCTACCGCCAGTATTTCAACAAAAGCAAAAACAGTTTCACCCACGCTCCTGACGGCAAGTGCGGCTTTGTTCAAAGTGCCGGAGGGACGCTGGTCATGCGTGAAGCCTCTTTGCGCCACCCGGTAAAACTTGAAGTTTCTGAAAAAGGCAGATTCACCGCCCATCTCTGGCCCGATGATCTGCGTCCGGTGATATTGAGCCGCAAAACCGTGCTCCACCGGGAGTTCCTCTACACCCCCCGCCATGATGCCGCTGTCATCCCTGCTCTGGGGTACCGGGCTGTTGCCATGGCAAAAAGCGAATACTTTTCACAGAGCCGTTTCTTCATTATCCCCACAGGGAGCTGGAACGAAAATCAGCCCCATTTCAAAAAGTCCATGGGGGATTACGGATCCTTTTTCTCAGGAGAAGCCCAACGGATCTTCAACTATCCCGGCAGAACGCTTCACGGACTTTTCAACTACGGCGATGTCTACGGCGACGGGGGCTGGGGCAATCTGGAGTCCTATCTGGACTTTTCAGAGATGATCTACGCCATTTCCATGAAAGCCTTCGCCCCTTTCAAATGGGCGCTCAACCGTGCCCGCCACTACCGGGATATGGATATTGCAGGGGGGGTGTGCTGTTATCACTCTGCCAACCACTCAGGGGGCGTGGGCTTCGACTTTTCCCACTCCTGGCCTCAGGGAGTGCTTTACCACTATCTGCTGACAGGAGATCTGCGGAGTCTGGATGTGATCCATGAAGTCATTGCCAACTACATGAGCCGCCCTGTCAATGATAAATTCATCCAGGGCTCCCGGTCACTGGGGAGATTCCTGCTGGGACTTGCGGACTTTTACGCTCTGACCGGGGATCCCGCCATAAAGAAGCGTTTCCTTGAACAGCTGAAATACACAGAAAAACACGAACTCAAGCCCGGGCAGAAAGATCAGACCATTTTCCGCTGGCACGGCAGACTGGATCCATTCCATGTCTGGTACGGCTGCACCGCCATGATGCAGATGTACCTTTTGACCGGAGATAAAGCCATACTGCCTTCGTTCCACAGGGAAATACAAAACTCCCTCAACCCTGACTTTTACCGCAACGATCTCAATGAACTCTATCCCGGAGCGCCTCTCAAAGAGACATTCCCGCTCCACGCAGGATTCCTGAGCTGCCACCGGGGAGCGCTCTTTTACGTTCTGATGAAGTTTTACAGTGAACTTACAGGAGAAAACAAATATCTGCGTCTGGCGCAGCTTTCTGCTTACGCCGCCTTTCTGCCGGGGATCCCAAAGGCCTGGCCCATGGATGCCATGCGCCTTGCGGTGCTGGAAAACACTTCTGAAACAGAGCTCCTCAAAGAGGTGTTCGCACTCCAGAAAAAAGCAGCGGCACGGAGCGTGCTCAACGGGGATTTCAGCAAAACACCGGACTGGTTCACCCATTGGCACTTGCCCGCAGGCAGACAGATGAGCTACGACGATGCGGTCAAATCATGGGGATTGCGGGAAAAGAAGGAGTTCCCCAAACTCATCAATGAATACCAACAGCGTGAAGCACTGGTCAGTCCCTGGCGGGGGTATTCCCGCAACTTTGCCTGGATGGATCACAAAGAGTTCGGGGAAAAAGCGCCTGCGCTCCGGGTGACTCTGAGCTCAAAGTGGGCAATGGGCAAAAGCACGACTCTTGCCTGTGCCCCCATTTATGCTGAAGCCGGCACATGGCGTTTTTCCGGACTTTTCAAATTTGAAGAAGGTATCAGCAAAGCCACCGATATCTTCGTCCACGCCATCCCACAGGGGGAAAAGCGCTCCCGGATCATGATACCTCTGCACATTCCGGGGGAAAGCACCCCTGCCTCCTACCACGCCCAGAACTTTCTTGTCAATATGAAAAGCTCTGTAAATATGTGGAAAAAGCCCGGATGGAAACACTTTGAATTCGTATTTACCGCAAAGAAAAATTGTATTTACACTTTGCAGTTCAATTTCAAACTCAACAACAAGTCCGCACAAGCCCACGCTTATGTGGACGACATCAAATTTGAAAGGGTCAAAAAATGAATGATCCCCAAATCGCCTCCGTCCGTATGGGTCTGGTGGGGCTCCGCTTCGGCGCGGGGCTGGCACAGAGACAGATCATCGGGAATGTGGAAAATGAAAAGTTCGTCCGCATCGTCAAGGTGTGCGACAGGATCAGAGAAAAGGCAGATGCCTTCGGCGAAAAGAACAATATCCCGGTCTGCTATGATCTTGATGAGCTTCTGAAGGATCCTGAAATAGAAGCTGTCATGCTCATCACCCCCCCGGCGGGCAGAGGGGCACTTTTGAAAAAGTGCATAGATGCCGGGAAACATGTCCTGACCACAAAGCCCTTTGAACTTGATCCCCACATGGCTCTGGAGGTTTTGCAGTACGCAAGAGAAAAAAATGTCATCGTCCATCTGAACTCCCCCGCCCCGCTGCCCTCCTGCGACTTGAAGCAGATCCGGCAGTGGCAGGCAAAGTACGATCTTGGACGCCCCGTTGCCGCCCATTGGGAAAGCTATGCCAAATACAACGAAACCGCTGACGGCAGCTGGTTCGACTCCTACGACAGCTGCCCTGCGGCGCCCATTTTCCGTCTGGGGATCTACGGCATCAACGAACTTATCGCCATTATGGGGAAAGTACAAAATGTGGAAGTGGTCACAGGGAAGATCGCCACCGGGCGTCCCACCCCTGACAACGCCCAGCTGCTGCTCCGCTTTGAATCAGGCGCTATCGGCAGTATTTATTCTTCTCTCTGCGTGGGTGACGGGGTCTATTACCCTGCAGGAATGACGCTCCACTTCCAGAACGGTACCATCTTCAAGCGTCAGGTCCGCACCTACGCCGACACGGATTTCACCCATGTGGAACTGAGTCTGCGGGTGGTGGATAACGGCGTGGTCAAAGAAGAAAGCGCCACCTTCCCCGCCACGCTCCGCAGCGGCGCCTATCAGTACGAAAGTTTCGCCCAAAGCGTCCGCAACGGATATCAGGCAGATGAAACAACTCCTGAAACCATCGTTGAAGGTATCAGAGTCATAGCAGAAATGAAAAAGAAGGAAAAACCCTTATGAACGCTGAACAGATAAAAAATCTCGCCCGTGAAATGGGCGCAGACCTGGTGGGTATCGCCCCCATTGAACGATTTGAAAATGTGCCCATGAACGAAAATCCCGCTCAGATCAAGCCTGATGCCAAATCGGTCATCATTCTTGCCTTCCGTATCCTGCGGGGCGCTCTGCGGGGCATTGAAAACGGCAGCAACTGGGGCAGCTACACCGCCAGCGACCCTTCCGGTATGTGCACCTATATGCAGGAAGTCACCTACCACTTTGCCCGTGAACTGGAGGACAACGGCTTTGAAGCGGTTCCCCTGATCCGTCACTCTTACGATCTGCGAGACAAAGGGGTCCCCGTAGCTCCCGACCGGGCGGCGCCCGATGTGATCATCGACATGGAGTATGCTGCCTATCTTGCCGGATTGGGTGAAATGGGCATGGGCAAACTTTTCCTTACACCTCAGTTCGGTCCCCGGCAGGTCTTTACTGCTGTGCTCACCGACCTTGAATTGGAACCCGATCCCGTCTTTGACGGCACTCTGTGCGACAAATGCGGCAAATGCGCCGAAGCCTGCCCCGCCAAAGCCCTTGACACCTGCCGCAGCTGCGGCACGCTGCCTCACTGGCCCCTGCGGACCGAAAGCTGCAAGATCTGCCCCACAGGGACCTCTCCCCGTCCCTACTCACTGGGACTTGAACCCAACCGCATCGGCGCCGCCTGCGGCAGAGCCTGTGTGAAACACTTTGAGGAACGCCGGAAATGATGACCAGCGAAGAACTTAAAAAGTTTGCCAAAGAGGTGGTGGGTGTAGACGCTATCGGCATCGCCCCCATCGAAAGATTTGCCACGGCTCCTGAATATATGCACCCGGCACAGATCTTCCCCGGGGTAAAGTCGGTCATCGTCTTTACCCGCCGCATCCTGCGGGGCTGCTACCGGGGCATTGAACGGGGGACCCACTGGCCCAGCTATCAGGTCTTTGCCTACGCAGGACTCACCAAACTGGTCCATCAGGCGAACTACCGTATCGGCAGATTTATTGAGGATCACGGCTTTGAAGCGGTCCCCGCTCCCCCTGCGGCGACCTTGAAAGAAGCCGGTCCCAGAGGTCCTGTCCCCCAAGGGGGGAAATATCCCCGGAACATCAACATAAGCGCCCGTATCGCCGCTGTCATGGCGGGACTGGGTGAAATGGGGTGGAGCAAAGTGCTTCTGACTGAGGATTTCGGTCCCCGGCAGCGGCTGGGGATAATCCTTACCGATGCGGAACTGGAGCCTGATCCCATCAAGATCGGACACATCTGCGACGGATGCAAACTCTGTGTCCGGGATTGCCCCGGCAACGCCATCGACAAAGAAAAAAGTATTGAGATCAAAGCCGGCGGCAAATCATGGCGCTGCAACGACCTCAATATCGGCAGGTGCAAACTGACCCATTTCGGGCTCAACCGCCGCACCTCCCCCCACTTTGTCAAAACCTTCCCCGGTATCGTGCTCCCCATTATGGAACAGGGCAACACCTGGGTGGAAGGGTGGAACTTCGGTCACGCTCTCTTTGATGCGCTCCCCACCTACAAGGCATTTTCAGCCTACCCCATCGCCATCTGCGGCGCAAGGGGGTGTATCATTTCCTGTATGAACCATCTGGAAAAACGCAAGCGTATCAAAAACACCTTCAAGCGTCCCTTCACTGAGGAAAAACCGTGGATGCTTGAAGAAAAGCCGGAAAAGTTCCACGAGGATCACCACGGATTTGTTTACGATCCCGAAGATAAAGAGGGATTCGGCGGCAATGTTCAATCAGATTGGTATTGAGGAAGAAAATGTTTAAGATAACCATTATCGGCGCAGGAAGCATGGGCTTTTCAGTCAACTTTTTCAAAGACTTTCTGCTGGACGGCAATCTGCGGGAAAGAGGGGAGATCACCCTCATGGATATTTCAAAAGAACGCCTTGATCATGCGGTCACTCTCATCGGAATATTGATGAAGGAACTCAAAGTCAGTGCGAAAATTTCAGCAACCACAGATCTGGAAGAAGCTCTCACAAACGCCAAATATATCGTTACCGTCCTCCGTGCGGGAACGCCCCGTATGCAGGATCTTGAGTACGGGATCCCCAAATCCTACGGGGTGGATCAGGTGGTGGGGGACTCTCTGGGCCCCGGGGGGATCTTCAGAGGATTGCGGGTCTTGAAAGAACTTTTCAAGGTGGCTGACACCGCCGAAAGAGTCTGTCCCGGCGCCATCTGGCTCAACTATGTGAACCCCATGTCCATCAACACCATCGCCTTGAACCGCCGCTGCAAAACCGTCAAGGTCTACGGACTCTGCCACGGTGTGCAGGCGACTGCCCGCGCCATGGCGTCCTTTGTGGGCAAAGAGGTCAATGAGATTGTTTACCGCTGCGTGGGGATCAACCATCAGGCGTTTTTCCTCAACTTTACCGATCTGGCGGGCAATGATCTTTATCCCCGGCTGCGTGAGGTGATGAATGATCCTTCAAGTCTCCCCTGCCGCAAGGAAAAGGTACGCTTTGAACTTATGCGCCACTTTGGATTCTTTCCCACGGAATCCAGCGGACACGCCAGTGAATATATCCCCTATTTCCGCAAGCGCCAGAGTCTTATCGACACCTTCTGCAAATCTGAAGTGCCTGTCCTTGCGGGGGATGACGGCGTTGATTACGGCCCCATGACCGCCGGTGAAAGCGGCGCCGCCATCAAGATCAATGTGGAGCGCAACGCCCGGTGGCCGCAGTACCTGAAAGATCTGCTCTCAGGGGAAAGGAAACTGAACACCGCTCCCAGTCAGGAGTACGCCATGCGGATCATTTCAGCCATTGAAAACAATATCAATTACACTGCCAATGTCAATGTGATGAACTCCGGTCTCATCCCCACGCTGCCCCCCGGGGCTTCAGTGGAGGTCCCCTGTCTGGTCAACGGTTCAGGCATCCAGCCCACCAACTGCCCGGATTACCCCGAACAGTGCGCTGCATTGAACAGAAACATGATCAATGTGCAGCTGCTGACTGCCGAAGGTGCTCTGGAAACCAACCGTGAAAAGATCCATTACGCCGTTGCAGTTGATCCTCTGACGGCAGCGGTCTGCTCATTAAGGGAGATCCGAGAAATGACAGACAAACTCTTTGGCGCCTTGCAGGAGGGGCTTGATCCGGGATTTTTCTGAAAAAAAGGGGAAATTATCAAAAAAATTCAATATTCCCTCTTGACAAAACAGGGAACAGGAGTTATATTAGGGAACATCAACAGGTGCGAGTGTAGCTCAGCTGGTAGAGCATCACGTTGCCAACGTGATTGTCGCCGGTTCGATTCCGGTCACTCGCTCCATTTTTTTTGCCGTAAATCTGCCCCTCCCCTGGGCAGCTGAAGAAAAAAATCCGGCTCTTTTCACAATATATCATTTATATTTCCTGTACCAACTCACTTTCATGCTGCCCTAAGGATGCCTTTTTCTGTAGAAAAATATGCTTTGAGAGTTGTATTTTTCTGTTTTACTGGTATATTATTGAACAGTAAAATTTTCACAAAAGTCACAATAAACTGTTGCTGAAAGGGAAAAAGATGAAAAAAATACTGCTGCTTTTTTTGACTCTTGCCGCCGTGCTTTGCACCGCTGCTCCGCCCCTGAAATTGCCCTTTACCCTTGAGCCTCAGACTCCCCGGAAAATCACCATCGGCAAAAAAGCGGTCATGACTCTGACAGCAAACAACTTTGATATCGTGGCAGGCAGAACTCCCACAGCGAAGTACGCCGCCAAAGAGATCGCCGATGCCCTGAGCAGCGTTTTCGGCACAAAGTTGAAGGTTGTAACACGCCCCGGCAAAAAAAGTTATCACATTTGCGTCGGCGACAAGATTCTTGCCGGGAGCTTGAAAATAGATCCCAAAAAATTCGACCGTGACGGATTTGTCATGCGCACTGCCGGAAACAAGATCCTTATTATCGGTAACGACCACCCCGCTAAAGATCCTTACCGCAACGCCTCCGGTGGCGGCGACCGGGGCGAAAAAGGAACTCTTTTCGGCGCTTACGATTTTCTGGAGCGCTTTGCCGGAGTCCGCTATTTCTTCCCCGGCAGGATCGGTACTCACACTCCTCCTGCCCAAAAGCTTGAGATCCCTGCCATTGACATTTACGACCGTCCGGATTTCATCCAGCGCCGTTTCAACGACTACAACTACGCTCAAATGCCCATCAAGCGTTACGACGGATGGAGCCGGGCTCTGAACAATCTGCGCAACCGCAAAGAGACCTTCGAGATCCCCAACTGCCACGGACTTGCTTATCTCGGCTATGTTCAGCGTTTTGCCAAGACCCATCCTGAATATTTCATGGTCAAAAAAGACGGCTCAAGAGCTGACGGTTCCGTGGTGGTCGAACCCTCAAGCGCCAACGGACACCTCTGCTCCAGTTCCGGGATCAAAGAGGAGATCATCAAGGATGCTGTTTCCTTCTTCAAAAAAGAATCACCTTCCGTCCGGGGCGTCCTGAACCGCAGGGGCAAAAGTTCCTGGGGGATGCACTCACTTTCTTTGCCCTTCTTCAATATCATGCTCAACGACTGCTCCAACATCTGCTATTGCAAGGAGTGCTGGAAACACTTTTCCAAAGGCAAGCAGGCGACCTCCAACTATATGTGGAAATTCTTCAACGACATTGCCGACGGTGTCAAAAAAGCAGGCGTCCCCGGATATCTTACCACCATGGCTTACGGCGAATACCGTCCCATCCCCGATATGAAGATCGCCGACAATCTGCTGGTCATGCTGGCGCTGCGGGGACCATGGAACGAATATCTGCCCAAAACTCAGAAAGAGGATCTGGCTCTGCTTAAAGCCTGGAGCGAAAAACTGGGGCAGAAAACCTGGCTCTGGACCTATCCCGGCAAATATTACGGACACATGCCCGGGATCCCCCACACCACCCCCCGCTCCCTTGTCAGTTTCATCAAAAAGGCAAAACCCTACATTTTCGGTCTCTATATCGAATGCGAAAGCGATGTGCTGATTTTCAACTACCTGACCTACTATGTTTTCGGCAAGATCACCTGGAACACCGATCTTGATGTGGAAGATCTGCTGAACGATCACGCCAAAAGTTTCTACGGTCCCGCGGCAGCTCCCATGAAGGAGTTCTTTGACCGCATCGAGAAACACTGGGAACGGATCGCCGCCAATGTGGTGGAAACTGCCGAAGGCCCCAAGACCATCTATCCCTCAGAACTGGTGCTCTGGACAAAAATCTACTCCCCCGCTGAACTGAAACGCTTGAGTTCTCTCTTTGACAAGGCTGAAAAACTTGCAGCCGGAGAGAAGACCTATCTTGAAAGAGTCCGTTTCATCCGCAAGGAGTTTTTCGGAGCCATCCTGAAAGAATCCGCCCATTTCAACGATATGAACGATGCCGCCAAAGCATGGCGTTTCCCCATGACAGAATTCAAAGGCAAAGGCAGACCTTCTCTCAAAGAGTGGAATCAGGCTCTCCCCTTCCACCTTGCCGGAATGACCGGCAAGCCTGCTGAGGTAAAAACTGTGGTCAAGGTCCTCTACGATGCTCAGAATTTTTATTTCCGCTTTGAGTGCGCCGAACCCCACACGGCGAAAATGATCGCTGAAAACCACAAAAAAGACGGCAGAGTCTGGGATGACTCCGATGTGGAGATCTTCATTTCTCCTGACGGCAACCGGAACCGCTACTATCAGATACTGGTCAACGCCAAAGGCGCTCTGGCTGATTTGAAATGGGTCAATGTGCCCGATTTCAAATGGGAGAGCAAAGCCAAAGTTTTCAGCCAGATCATCCCCGGCAAGGGATGGAATGTTGAAGTCATACTGCCCCGCAGCTCCATGGATAAATCCTCTCCTGAAGGTATCCTTGCCGAGTTCAGCCGCCAGCGGGTGCTGAAAAATGTCAAGTTTGACACCAAATACTACTGTTGGAGTCCCTTCGCCCGCAAATTCGGCGATGTGAGCCGTTTCGGAAACCTGCTCTTCAAGGCGGACAAAGAAAAGAATATCATCATCAACTCAGATCTGGACCCCAAAAAATATCACTGGGGCATTTCCAAAGGCGGCTTCAGAGACAGTAAGATCTTTGTAACAGGCGGAACCTCTGTCCGTCTGACGCAGGCAGAGCCCTCTTCCTACCTGGTCCAGAAGCCTTTGAAAGCTCTCAAACCCGACACAGAGTATGAAGTCTCTTTCTTCGGCAGAATGGAAAATGTGAAGAAACTGACCGACAAGGCAAGCGGATTCTATTTGCGCTTCGACTACGGCAACGGACGCCCCACCTATTTCCCCAGACCGCCCGCCCAGATGGACGGCAGCTGCCCCTGGACCGGATTCAAGTTCAAGATCCGCACCCCCAAAGATCTGAAACCAGAAAAGAGCTATATCATCTTCACCCTGCGCAAAGCCACCGGCACCGCCTGGGTGGATCATGTGAAGGTCTGCGAAACAGGCAAAGCTCCGACTGAAAAAGCAAAGTAACAAAAAGTATGTTTACAGGAGATGTGAATATGAAAAAAAGTATGAATGATCCCGAATTCCCAAGCCGGAAATCTGATGTCCCGGTACGATTTTTCACGCTGATCGAACTATTGGTTGTTATTGCAATTATTGCCATTCTTGCCGCAATGCTTCTGCCTGCTTTGCAGCAGGCACGGGAAAAGGCACGGGCGATCTCATGTCTCAACAATATGGGGACCATCGGCAAGGCTGTGACACTTTACGCTTCTGACAATAAAGGAGGTCCCCCCTCTTACTGGAACCGCAAAGAAGGATACAGTAGTACTGCCGTGAATATGCGTTCATGGTTCGACAGCAATCCTGAGAAAGGAATGTTGTCTCCCTATCTGGGGGGACTCAAATGGAAAATCAGCGGTCTTCCCATTGGCGGTTATGCAATAACCTCAACGGGGGAAATAGATAAAAGCCCTCTTGCCTGTCCCTCTGTCAGTCGTGAAACGGCTTATCAGATGAGCACTGCCACAGACGGCAGAGTTTTCACTATAGCCAGGAATTACTATGTGGGTGATGGACACAAAATCAAACCCATCAGTTCCTATCAGCGTCCCAGCCGCACCTCTTTTTTCGGGGACAGTGCATGGAATCCTCAGTATCAGTACTGTTTCGCCCGCCCCAAAGGAGACAGCAAGTACCCCTATCAGCTTGCTTTGAATCACGGCAGAAAATGCAATATCACCTTCCTTGACAGTCATGTCGCTGTTATGGAATACGGCAAGATCCCCTTTGAAACTTTGCGCGACAGAGCATGGGTCTTATCTTTCTGGATTCCCGATTACGGTGCCGCTAAAAACGATCTCTGGTGATGTATAATATAGAGGCAAACACTCCGATGAAATTCTTAACTTTTCTTTTTACTTTTTCGTTCCTGACTGCGGCTCTTTTTGCTGCAGAAATGCCCAATCTCATTAAAAACGGCTCCTTTGAGGAGGGGCTTGACGCCAAAGGCGCCCCGAAACACTGGATCATTGACCGCAGTGACAAGGTGGAAGGCGTGGTGAAACTTGTTCCCGAACACAAGACCCACGGCAAGGTGGCGGTCTTTCTTCACAAAAAGAATACCCGGGGCGCCCTCTATCTGCGGCAGATGCTCCGTTTGAAACCCAATACCGAGTATATCCTTGAACTCAAAGGATACCGGGAGTCCGGACACCGCTGGCACTATGTTTCAGTGCGCCAGCCTGATACAAAGGTGCGTGTTGCGTCCAAGATCCCCGTGGGGGGCGGTGAGATGCCCCCCATCAGATTCCGTACCCATGTGACCAAAACTCTGACCTATGTTTATTTCGGACTCTGGGGATACACTAAAGAGAACAATCCCGGTACCATCGGTAAAATGTGGGTGGATGAGGTCGTTTTGCGGGAGCTCCCCCGCATTGCAGGAGCTTTCAAGGGTATCGGACACTACTACTTTGCCAGCGATTCTTTGAAGTGTTCTCTTTTTTCCAATACTTACAAGGGCAAAGTCACTCTGACCCTTACCGCCGCCAACGGCAAAAAGGTGAGCAAAGTTTATGAGGTCGTTCCCGGTGAAAATGCCCTTTCCTTTTCGTGGAAGGATCTCCCCGTTGGGGAAGCCCTTCTCTCTGCCAAAGGGGGAGATATCGACATTTCCACCCGGTTCATGCTCCAGAGAGAGCGCAACTGAGAAGAAATTTGACCAAAATCATTCAGGAGAATATAAAAGATGAAAAAAATGTGCTGTGTTGCGGCGCTTTTCCTCGCTGCCGCCATGATGTCAGGTGCTGAGTTGACCATGAAGGACTTTTCCGGGAAAAAGACCACCGGAACTGTTCAGTGGCAGAAGAAAAAGGATGTTATCGTCATCCGGGGCAATATGCAGGGGGGAGAGGTCCGGTTCCCCATTACTGCGGCTTTGCTGAAAAAGTACAAATACATCGTCGTTGACCGCCGCCACCAGAGCGGGAACTGGAGCATCGGCTACATGAATAAGGATGTCCGGGAAAACATCAAGCCCCTCAATCCCGGCGATGTCAAAGTGAACTTCCCCATCAGCCCCAAGATGGCTGTTGACGGCAAAAACGCCCTTTTCAGTCTGGTCATCACCCCCGGCATCGATCTGGAGCTGGGCAGCATCGCTTTCTCTGCCAAAGCTGCCAAAAGCGGCAAATACCGCCAGCGCACCGCCAAAGGTCCCCAGCGGGTGCTGGAAACTCCCGTGGGCAAATTCCCCATTCCCGCCACCTTTGAGGATGTCACCCCCAAGCCCCGCCGGGAAAATGTCAGGTTTACTCTGGGGAAAAATGACTCCGGTCTGCGGAGCTACATCGTTGACGATCTGCGTGAACTCAACCCCAACTTGCGTCCTTCTGCCGATGAGTTCGCCCGCCAGCTGGTGATGTTCGGCGCTCCCGGGACTTACGAAGGTAAAGCCTTCTCTCTTTACGCCGTCAAAAAAGCGCCCAAGACCTTTGTGAGCGCTACGGCGGCAGTTTCTGATACAGGGGCAAAACTCCCTGTGCCTGAGGTGCGTTATCTGCGTGTCTGGCCCCAGAGAGAATCCTTTGTGGGACTGCGCTACCGGGATATCGCCGAACTTCTGGAAAAGGAATCCCCAAAAGATATTCCTGCAGAAACTGCTCTTGCCTACTACCTCAAAGTGCGTATCCCTGAGAATGCCCAGCCCGGCGTCTACCGGGGAAAAGTCCTTTTCAAAAGCGGGGATCACCCCGCCCGGACTTTGAACTATACGCTCCGTGTCACCACCTTGAAACTTATCAAAGATTTCAAACCTGTCATCGGATGTTACTACGGCGCGCCTTCCCAGTTCAAGTTCATCCGGGACTACGGTCTGACCAGCGCACTGCAGGGACACCAGAGCTGTATGCGTGATGTGGTCGGCAAACCCATGCGCGAGATCATGCGCAAGACCAAAGATGTGAAAAAACGCCTTGAAATGCTCTATCAGGGCAAAGATCTGCCTCAGCTGAACTTTGCCGATCCCCGTGATACCGGACTTGACAACTTCCTCAAAGCCTACAATGCCGCAGGATTCAAGACCCTGTCCTGCTGGTTCGCAGTGCGGGGCTTTACCGATGTGATCGCCAGATTCCTCAATGAACCTCTTTCCATGAAAGAACTTCACGGCCTTTACCCTGAAAAGCTCACCCCTGCCTACAAAAAACTTTTCAAAGACTGCATCCGTGCCATCGATCAGCGTGCCGCAAAATACGGGATCCGCATCTACTGGTATCAGTTCGACGAGCTGGGCTGTCACGGTTACGAGAAGATCTTCCGCTACGCCACTGAAATGTTCAAACTGGTGAAAGAAGCCGGCGGCTATACCGCTGTCACTTGCGGCGATGATGACTTTACCAAAATGGTGGCTCCCTATCTGGATATGCGCATCTACGCTCTCAGCGCCGGGAAAGACCGTAAGACACTTGCCAAGATCTATAAAGATACCAAAAAGAGCAAAGGCCGTTTCTTCAGCTACACCGGGTGTGTCTATGAAAATCACTACTCCAACCGCTACAATGCCGGATTCAATATGTACATCGGCAACTGGGAAGGACGCTATTTCTGGAATTTGAGCAGCCGCCGCAACAATGTGTGGAACGACTTTGACCACTCCGCCAAAGACAGTGTTATGATCTATCCCGGCAAAGACGGTGAGATCATCCCCACACTGCAGCTTGAGACTATGCGCGAAGGCATCGACGACTTCCGCTATCTGGTCACTGTGGAAGAACTTGCCGCAAAAGCCCTCAAAGACAAGCGTCCTCAGGTCCGCCTTGCCGGGCAGAAGGTCAAAGCAGAAATGCTCAAACTGAAAAACGAAATGCCTGTTATGCGCCCTGCCGACTGGGATGTGCGGAACTTTGAACGCTACCGCTGGCGCATTTCCACCATGGGGGAATATCTGCAGGATATGCTTGCCGGTAAAAAAGTGACTCCTGAGATCAGATTTTCCTCTGCCGATGTGAAAAAAAAAAGTGATGTGAAATATCCTGTTGTCCTCCGGGCGCCTGAAACTCTTTCAAAGATCACCATTGACGGCGACCTTTCAGAGCCCGGATGGAAGAAGGCGTTCCGGGTCCCTGAAATTCCCCTTCTGTCAGGGAACAAGCCCGAGGTCCCCACCGATATCTATCTGCTGCGGGACAAAAAGTATCTTTATGTGGCGTTCCGCTCCATCGAGCCTGATGTTTCCAAGATCAGCCGCAGGTATGGGCAAAGGGACATTTTTACCTGGCGTGATGACTCCGTTGAGATCTTTTACGACGGCAAAAACGACCACTGGTCACGGAAACATCTGATGTTCAACGCCATCAACGGCGTCACCGATATCGCCATCGAGGGGAAAAAGGGCGATATCAAATGGAACTGCCCCGGACTCAAAAGTGCCGCAAAGATCACCAAAGGCATGTGGTGCTGTGAGGTGGCGATCCCCCTTACTGAGTTTTCCTCATCTGTGGCAGGCATCAATTTCATGCGCAACCGTAATGCCCTGCTTTCCCACGCATCTCTTGTGCCCGATCCCCACAACCCCAGGGAATATGCCAAACTTTACCTTGACGACAGTGCTGTGTTTCTGGCGCCTGCCCCTTCTCCTTTGCTGGGAAGAAATTTCATCTCTGCCAAACTGCCTGATTCCGGAGCCCTTGTCACCGTTACCGTTGACGGGAAAAAGCAGTTTCAGAAAACCCTCAAAGGCAACTGCACTTTCCCTGTGGATCTTGCCCGTGAAGGGGTGAACAAATACGCTGTCACCGTCAAACCCGCTGCCGGAAACAAAAAGGCACTTGTCTGGTCTTTTACCGATCAGCTCCCCGGGGCGCTGGTGGTGAGCGACACTGCAATGTACTATTTCTCAACCGAAAAAGCTGTCACCGTCAAGGGCAGAGTCAATATGAATCTTGTCAAAGGCGACGGCACAGCTCTGGCGGTCAGAGTTTCCAACGCTCAGGGAAAAATTCTTTACAACAGCAAGGCTCTTGTGACAGGGAACGATTTCCTTTATTCTCTGCCCCTTGCAGCAGTGCCTGCTGAGGAAAATTATACCCTTGAGTTCACTTTGCTCATCAAAGGGAAAAAGGCAGGTTCTGCCAAACGCTCCTTCTATGTGATGAAAGGTATCTGAATCATGCTCAATCTTTACAAACTTCCCTCCTTCACCTTCCCTGAAGGATTCCTCTGGGGCAGCGCCACTGCCGGACACCAGATCGAAGGCGACAATATCCACTGCCAGCGCTGGAAACAGGAGCTGGAACTCAACCACCCGGATTATGTTCCCTCCGGCAAGGCGTGCAACAGCTGGGAGCTTTATAAAGAGGATATCGAACTCCTCAAAGAGCTGAAACATCAGGCGTACCGCTTTTCTATCGAGTGGAGCCGCATCGAACCTGAAAACGGCGTTCACGATGAAAAGGCTCTGGAACAATATCTGGATCAGCTGCGCCGCCTTAAAGAAGCCGGGATCCACACCAATGTGACCTTGTGGCATTTCACCCATCCCCTCTGGTTTGAGGAGCTGGGGGGATTTGCCAAAGAGGAAAATCTTGAATATTTCCGCCGCCATCTGGCGTATCTGGTGCCCCGCATCGCTCCTTTGACCGATTCCTGGATCGTTATGAACGAAATAAATCTGGGGGCATTCCATCCTCAGAGCTTTGCTGTCAAAAAGATCAAACTCAAAGCCCACGCTTACGGGGCAGAGATCATCCGGGAACACTCCAAGGCTCCTGTTTCCACCGCCCACGCCTACGTCCCCAGAGTTCCCCTGCGGCCCGATGACGAAATGGATATCACCGCCGCCAGAATGCAGGAGTGGAACCACAACACCTTTTTCTTCCACGGCATACGCACAGGGGAGATCGTGCTGCCGGGAATGGATATGGAATATATGCCCGAATTGAAAAACTCCTGTGACTACTGGGCGGTCAACTATTACCACCGGGGACTTGTTGACTCAAGAAAAGCTGATCTGATGGGGAAAAAGTTCAACTTCAACAACTTTCAGATGATCCCCGAGAAGCCCATGACCCGGGAGTTCTGCCCCGAGACCTTTGTTCACGCCATGGGCAGGATCTCTGACAAACCGGTGTGGATCACCGAAAACGGCGTCCCCGCCCTTGACGATCAGTTCCGGGTCATCTATATCATGCTCCAGCTTGAAGCCATGAAAGAGGCGATGGCGCTTTATCACACCGATATAAAGGCTTATTTCCACTGGTCACTCCTTGACAACTACGAATGGGGGAGCTATCACCCCCGTTTCGGACTGGTTGCCGTTGACCGTGAGACTTTCAAAAGGACTCCCAAGCCCAGCGCCTATTTCCTGCGTGAGATCATTGAGCGCAACGGCATGTCAGGGGAACTGTTTGCAAAGTATGTGCCGGAACTCCCTCAATATACCTTGCTTGACTACGAAAAGCCCGCAGCGGTACTGCCTGTGGAAACTCAGGCGTAAAATATGTTTAACAGCACTTTTTGTGCGTGATAACTGTTTTTTTTCAGAAAATCTCTTGACTAATTTCTTGAAAAGCAGTATATTATCAAAAATTGATTTTTACTGCTTGATTTGCGGAGGCGAGAATGGAGCTTGAGGTTTTTGATGAGACATTGCAGGAGGAGTTGTTGTATACTCCTGTTATGGCATTCAGCGGAAGTACCGGGATCATGCTTTCCACATTGTGGAACCAGTCAGGTATTGCCAGAGTAGGGAACAACACCAGTATTACCTACAATGAATACTGTCCTTTTATTTCCGGAACCAGGACCCACAGTGTCACAGGCTGTACCAATACGGCAGCAGGTCAGATCATTTACTACTTTATTGAAAAGGGACTCCTTGATTTTCAGCTGACTCTCGACGCTGCAGATGCTTACACCGATGACAATGGTTTGCAGATCAAAGAGAATGGTTCAACGCCGGGAACGGTTTCATTTTCTGTAATCAATTCAAAGCTGGCTGATTATGATATCAATTCTGCCGATGATGCCGCTGCACTGGTCTACGCCTGCGGTGTGGTTCAAGAGGCAGATTACGGCAGCAGTACCGCTACGGCATGGAGTCTTGATCTTTTCTACCGTTCCGGATTTGAGTGTGCCAACAGAGCCTATCTCTGGGCAGGTGACAGTGTTTTCTGGGGCGCTGAAGGGGCTATCTCTGAGGGCGGTTTTGAGGTGCTCATAGAAAACCTGACCGCCGGACGGGTGGTGGGGACCAGCTACCCCGGGCACGCTCTGGTCATTGACGGATACGACAGCGGTACTGATAAGTTCCACATCAATTACGGCTGGGGCAATTCCACATCAACAAGGTGGTACACCAGAGCTGAAATGAATGCTATCGGGTATCACGATTTTATCTACGATCTGATGCCCGAAGGGGAAAAGGATCTCTTTGTGACCGACAGCCGTATCTACGGCACCGGAACTCTGGCACGGGCCCTTGAATTGGCAAAAGGCACCAAAGGAGCCAACACCGTGACTGTGGATAAAAGCCTTGCCGGTGAGAAACTTGCCGGAAATATGAACTTCCGTTTCAAGGAGGAAACCACAGTCAGGAACTTCAATATGGAGCTCATGACCTTTTCTTCCAGCTCTTACGGTTATGGATTCGTATCTGAAAACGATGCCGTGGGGATCTTCACAGATTTTACCGGCGCTCTGATCACTGTTGGGGGCAACTACGGCTACGCCTTCAGTTTCAGCAGTTCCGACCGTTTGGAGCTTTCCACCGATCAGGCTGTGATCTACGCAGGAAACTACCGGGTCAACGGCGATGCCGGAGCCGGGGCAGAAGCCGTCCTTGATTCTCTGCGTGCCAGCCAGAAAGAAGATTCCGATGTTGCCGGATTTGTCATTGACACTTCCCAAAACGCTTACAGTGTCTACGCAGGTGCCGGTAATGACCTTATCGTTTTGGCCAATAATACCATCGTTGCCGGGAAAATCTATTTGCAAGGTGGGGATGACACTCTTTCTGTTACCGGCGGCTCCCATGTTTACGGTGATATCAATTGCGGTGACGGCAACAATGTGATCACCATTGACAGTACCAGTTCTGTAACAGGCTGTTTTTACGGGACGGCTGATTTGAATTTTGTGCTCACCGCCGTACCGGATGATGAAGCAAGTTTCGTTATTACCAGAAGCGTTTCAAATCTCAGATCATACGCCGCCATAACAGTTGATGTATCAAAGGCAACAGCGGGAAAATATACACTGATCACGGCAGACAGCTCTGCCAGTTACATTTCACAGCTGGATTACATACAGCTTACCGTTACCGCAGGGATGCAGGAAAGTTTTGCCCTCAGCGTCAACGGCGGCGCCGACTGCAGATATGCTGAACTCCTCAGAGAAGGGAACTCCCTTGTCCTGCGTGTCAAAGGGTATGATGATGAGGATAAAACAGCTCCTACAGTACCCGCTTCTCTTACCGCTTCTGTTTCAGGGAACAGCGTGCAGCTGGATTGGGGAGACTCCACAGACAACAATCGCGTTGAGGGATACTTTTTCCGTTACGGCACATCTGCCTCTCTTTCCGGAGATGGGGAGTTTGTCACTGACAGTGAAGCAGTTATTTCCGGACTTGAAAACGGCACCTGGTATTATCAGGTGCGCGCCAGGGATGGTTCGGGTAATCTTTCCAACTGGTCAACAGTCAGGAGTTTTACTGTCAACTACACTCCTCAGTATGTGACTTTGGAATCCGGCGGACTCCTTGTTTCCGCAGCAGCGGCGATGACCGGGAAAACTGTTTCCGGCTCCGGAGCAAAAATGAATGTTTCTTCCGGCGGCACAGCCACACAGACTCTTGTTCTTGACGGGGGGATCCAGAGTGTTTCCTCCGGCGGCAAAGGTTCTGATACAAAGGTGAGTTCCGGCGGTTTTGCCCAGATCCTTTTCAGCGGCACCATGAAAGATCTGACCATCTATGAGTCAGGGAGCGCCGCCGTTTTACGCTCCGGAACTCTTTCAAATGCCACCGTTTCCGGCGGTGTGCTTCATCTGTCAAGCGGCGGAGCAGCTTCAGGTGTCACCGTGAAAAGCGGCGGAGAACTTGTTCTGCGTCCTAATGGTTCCGCACGGAATGTGACTGTTTCTCAAGGGGGGACCATTCTGGGCTTTACCCTTTTGAGCGGTACAAGCTCCTACAACACCCTGACATGCTACGATTTCAGCCTCAACAATGCTGCTGTGAAAAGCGGAACTTCCGCCTTCGCTTACAGCGGCGCAAAAATTGAAAATGTGGATGTGTACTCAGGAGGAAGGCTGTATGTCCTTTCAGGGGCAAGTGCCACCCTTATATACAATCCCTGGCGGGGAGGGGTCACCTCTTCTGCAGGCGCCAGAGTGGAGTATCTTTCTGCTTCTGAAAAAGTGTATTACGGGGGCTTTGCTTACGGGATCCTGAGCAGCGGAGCGGCTTTGAATTCTCTTACCGTGAGCTATGGGCAGGAGATCTATGTTTACTCAGGCGGCAGTGCCAAAGAGATCACACTTCTTTCCAGTGGAAAAATTTACATTTCCTCAGGCGGTACAGTGAGCTCTCTTCATGTCTCTGTAGGGGGTACAGGGTATCTTTCCGGCGGCACTTTGCAGAGTGGAACTGTGGAAAGTTCAGGCTGTGTGATCGTTGACCAAGGCGTTTTGAGCAATACTACCGTGAAATCAGGCGGCTCTGTTTTGCTTTCCGGCGGCAGTGCTGATAACACTTCTCTTGCCGGAGGAACGATGTATGTCAAATCCGGTGCCAGGGCAGGGGATATCCAGGTGTTTTCCGGCGGCAGACTCTATCTTTCCTCCGGCGCATCAGGCGGTACGGTCGAAGTCGGTCAGGGGGGCTATGCTTATGGTTCTTCCGGAGCTTCTTTAAGCAGCGTGATTCTCAACACCTATGCAAACATAGATTTGACTCGTGGTTTCAAAGTCAACTCTTTGCAGCTTGCCAACGGTGGAATAGCGTATCTTTATGGCAGTGCATCCAGTGCATCTGTCAATTCCCGGGGCTATCTGATACTTGCTTCAGGCGGTAAAGCAGATCAGATCACCATTGCGTCCGGCGGCAGAGTTCACTGCCACAATGAAGGTTCTGTCGGAGACACGACGGTGGCACGGGGGGGAATGCTGCTCATCAGGGATTCAGCTGAAGCTTATGGCAACATTACTGTCTGCGGTACATTGAGGACACGAACATTGGTGATCGGTACTCTTGACATGAAAAATCATACTTTGACCCTTGACCTCAGGGAAAGGTATGCCGGTGATGCTTATTTCGTAGATAATCTTGCCAATATTTCCAACTCCAAACTTGCCATTACTGTTTCAGCGACCCAGAATTCAGGAATTTACGAAATTGCCCGGGGCGCAGCAGATTTTGCAGGAACGATCACTGTTTCCGACGGAAAGACTTCAGGAAATCTTGCTGTCGGATCTTCTTTGAGCCTTGGTCAGAGTACATATACCCTGACAGTCAGCACGTCCGGATTTATGCACCTGACAGTGGAGAACGCCGGCACCAATACGATACCCAAAGTGACTGATTATACGCCCGGCACCTGGTCTACGGACTGGGAACAGGCTTCAAAGTACGCCAGAGAAAACAACAAACTCATCTTTGCCTGTTACGGAGATGTTACCTGGCAATGCGGATTTGACGGAAATTTGAAAAATCTGCTCATGGAGAATCCGGAATTGCTTGAATTTGCCAAAGAAAATCTGGTTCTGCTTTATGATACTGTTCCTGCCGGAATGGCTCATGATGCGGGAGAAGGCGGGAAATTGATGGATTGTCATGGAAACATCTTGGCTCAAAAAATTAATTTTGATTCAACCGGTATTGAAGCATGGATGACCTGGCTGAAACTCCACTTGGGGAAAATTTCCGGGATCTATTCTATTGAGAATCTGGAAGTCAGCTCATACACTTCCGCCTCTCTCGGAGATGTTTCAAGAGAAATTTATGCGGCAGGAACGGCTCTGAGCGGGACTCAAATCCTGAACGGAGGTTCCCTTACGCTTCTGAGCGGCGGAAAAGCTGACAGTGCAACAATCAATTCCGGCGGCAAGATGTCTATTTTCTCCGGCGGTACAGCTGACAGAACAACAATCAATTCCGGGGGCCGGATGTACATTTCTTCCGGCGGTACAGCCGACAGTGCAACAATCAATTCCAGCGGCTTTCTGTATGTTTCCGGCGGAACCGCCAATGCCGCAGTTGTCAACTCAGGCGGCAAGATATATATTTTCAATGGCGGTACTGCTGACAGTGCAACAATCAATTTCAGCGGCGAGATATATATTTCCTCCGGCGGACATGCCTGTAATGCCCAAATCAACTCAGGCGGCTGGATAAGGGTTTTGAGCAGCGGTATCGCCAATGATACAGTTGTCAACTCAGGCGGCTGGATATATATTTCAAGCGGGGGGCTTGCCAGTGACACTGTGATCAATTCCGGTGGATACATTCATGTGAGAGGCGGCAGCGCCAGCGGGATCGAAGTGAAGAGCTCCGGCAAGCTCTATGTTTCAGAAGGCGGCGTGGTCGCAGATGTGGATATTTCAGAATCAGAAGGCATACTTCAGCTTTATTCCGGCGGCACGATCAGCGGTCTGACCATTGCCAGCGGCGCCAAAGCCTATTTGCGCCCCGGAACAGAAGTGACAGGCATCAACGCCGCTTCCGGAGCCATTCTCGGATTTGATGTGGCTCCTGATACTTATTTCCAGGGCAGTTATGCCGGAAAAGCCTTTGAACAGAAATCAGGGACACTTTCCAATTACGATATCCATTCCGGTTGTCATGTTTCTGTCTGCAGCGGCGGTACGGTTTCAAAAGGAAGTGTCCTTTCAGGCGGAACACTGTGTCTGCTTTCCGGAGCTTCAGCTGCTGAGGCTGTTGTCAACGGCGGATTTATGGATGTTTTCAGCAGCGGTATCGCAGAAAATACGGTCATCTGTTCTGGCGGATATGTCCGGGTCAGGGATTTCGGAAGTGCCATCGGAACGCTTATTGAGTCGGGGGCTTCCATGTATGTCCACAGCTCCAACGGCTATGCTTACGATACCCTTATTTCCGGTTTCGGCAGAGTTTATGACGGAGCAACCATCTCCAAAGTGACCATTGCCTCCGGCGGCAGTTTCCATCTGTGGCGGGGGGGGATCCTGAAAGATGCAGAGATCCAATACGGCGGCTTGCTGGATATCCGGGAATCTTCTTCGATCCTTACCGGTGATGTTCTCGTGGCAGGACAGCTGGATATCAGTTTTGACCATAAAACTGATTTTTCCAATGCCGATATCGTTGTGGACATCTCTGAACGCAAAACATCAGACACCTATTCCATCGTCAATCTGAACTATATCGGCGAGACAACGATTTCCATCAATGTTGCCGACAATCAGGCGCGGGGAACTTACAAATTTGCCTCCAACGGGGCAAACTTCACAGACACCATTTCCATCGGCAGCGGAACGAAGGTATTCGGGACACTCAGCGTGGGCGGATCTGTCAAATATGGCGACTATACCTATGAGCTTCTCCTCAACGGAAAGAATCTTGATTTGACTGTAAAGGCTTCTGTGATCCCGGCTCCCACGGTTACGGCAGATGTGACGACCCCCACCAACGGCAATGTGCTTCTTTCGGCGGTGTTTGATGAGTTCAGCACTGTCAGAGAATACCGTATCGACGGCGGCGCATGGCAGAGTTATACCGCCGCTGTAAGCGTTTCTCAAAATTGCAAAGTGGAGTTCCGCTGCAAGGACGCGCAAGATGTTTACTCAAGCATTACTCTTTATGATGTGACGAACATCGACAGGAGTGCTCCTGTTATAAGTGTGACGGGCAATTTGACCCAGCCCGCCCGCAAGGTGATCCTGACGGCTTCTGCGGATGACGGCAGTGCTCTTTTGTACAGTTTTGATAATGTCAACTATCAGCAGTACAAAGATTCCGTGACAGTGACTGCCAACGGTACAGTGTATTTCAAATCAACTGACGCTGCAGGCAATACGGCTCAGAAGACGGTCCAAATCACCAATATCGATTTGAACGCTCCCGATGCTCCTGCAGTCACGGCAGATGTGACTGCGTTTACCAATAAAGCTGTGACGCTGACGATTCATTTTACCGCCAATGCCGCCGTCAAAGAGTATTCAAAGGATGGGAAAAACTGGCAAACTTCCCCCAACACTCTGGTGGTGACAGAGAACGGTACTCTTTATTTCAGAGAAACTGACAGCGCCGGAAATGTTTCGGATGTGGCAACTTACACCGTTTCCAACATCGACAAACTTTCCCCCGGAGTGCCTGAAAATATGACATTTGCTCTTTCAGGCAATACTTTGAGCATTGATTGGAACGATGCTGCAGATCAGGGGAGTTCCGGGGTGAAGGGATATGAGTTCCGTTACGGTAAGAGTTCATCCCTCAGCGGCAGCGGCGAATTTGCCGCTCTCAGCACGGCAAAGGTGACGGATTTGGAGGATGGTACATGGTATTTCCAGGTGCGCAGTGTTGATGCCGCCGGGAATTACTCCAACTGGTCCCGGAGTTTTTCCACTGTCCTTGACAGAGTCGCTCCGGAAATCACCCTCAGCGCCAATACTGAACAGCCCGTCAGAATGGCGCTGCTGACAGCCTCTGTTGATGACGGCAGCACCATCATGTACCGCCGTGACTCCGGCAGCTGGCAGCTTTACACCACTGCTCTGACCGTCGCAGAAAACGGCACCTGGTATTTCAAAGCCACAGATGCCGCCGGGAACACTTCTGAAAAGTCCATCACTTTTACCAACATCGATGCCGATGCTTCTGACAAGCCTGTTGTCTTTGCTGATATCACTGAACCCACCCGTAATAATGTGACTGTTACAGCCCTCTTTACTGCCAATGCGGTCAAAAAGCAATATTCTCTCAACGGAACCAAGTGGTACACCTATTCCTCCCCTATTACATTCAACGGCAATACCACCGTTTATTTCAGAGAGATCGACGGCGCAGGCAACATTTCTGAAACGGTCTCTTACACCGTTTCCAACATCGACAAGAGTGCTCCCGATGTGCCCGCGAACTTTGAGTACACTCAAAACAGTGTGAATTGGAGCGCCGCCGCCGACAACGGAACTGCCGGAGTGACGGGATATTATTTCCGTTACGGCAGCAGTTCAACTTTGAGCGGCGAAGGATATGCCGTGGAGACCAATTCATTTGAAATTGCCGACCTTGCGGAAGGCACATGGTACTGTCAGGTGAAAAGTGTGGACGCTGCGGGGAACACTTCAAACTGGTCTGAACTCTTTACCTTTACCGTCTCTGCCGGACTTACGGGACTTGCGGGAACGGCAGCGGGAGTCACCTGGCAGGATGGTTCCGGGGCAGGGGCGTACAGAGTCGAATATTCACAAGACAACTTTGAACACCTGCTTTCTGTGGAACTTTCCGGATGCGGTGCAGATACTTTCGGTATGCCTCAGGGCGTCTGGCAGTGGCGCGCAGATATTCAGAATGGAGCCAATTATGTGGAGGGCAACGAGATCACTGCACAAGGCTCTGCGGGGGGACAGGCGTATGTTTCCGACGCTGACAGCGTGGCTGATATTTTCTTTGCCAATGCCCAAGGCGTATGGGAAAATGGCTATGCCGCCCAGAATCAGCAGACCTTTGAAATGGTTCTGCTTGAGGGCAAAAACAGGATTACCGACATCTTTAAAGGCTCCGCCGATGCCAGTGTGCTGCTCCTGACCGATGACTCCAACGGTGATGCGCTCTTTGTGGACGATGTTTACTCTGCTTTGGGCGATCAGGCGCGGATGAGCCAAATAGATGAGATCCGCGCCGGAGCCGGAAACGATATCGTCGATATGACAAGCAAACAGTACGCTTATGAGGGCGGAACGATCCGGATCCATGGGGGCGAAGGGGATGATCTCCTCTGGGGCAGTGCGGCGGGGAACATCCTTTTCGGTGACGCCGGGAACGACCGTTTGGCAGGAGCCGGCGGCAATGATATCCTTTCCGGGGGCGCAGGTGACGATTTTATGCAGGGGGGCGGCGGCAGTGATATTTTCACTTTCGGTGCCAACTGGGGCGTTGACAGAGTGGAACAAAGCTCTTCCGGCAGTGTCATATTGTGGTTTGAGTCCGGAGATATGAGCTGCTGGGATGCTGAAAACTTCATCTACTCCGACGGCATCAACTCCGTCACTGTTGCAGGATGTGCCAATGTGACTGTGAAATTCGGTTCTGACGGAACGCTCCCCGACGGGTGCTTTGAAGCGGAAAGTTCCCGCAGAGTTTTTGAAGAAAGCCGTCTTGCCTGAAATTGAGCTCTTGAAAAAACGATTTCAAAAGGTTATATTATAAAGGCAATTTCAAAGAAAGGATATCTTATGGCTGAACAGATAAAAATCGGAACCATGGTCCGGGGGAAAGAACTGCCGGAAATCACTGCCTACATCGACAATTTGGGCAAATACGGTTTTGAATCTATTGAAATCACCTTTGGCGGCGATGCCACCTGGATCACCGACATTGCTGAGTATGCCAAACGGGTGCGGGAATGTGCCGAAAAGAACGGCATGACCATTTCCGCTTTGGGGGTTTACGGCAATCCTCTGATCCCTGAGGGGGAACAGACGCTCCGGAGTTTGGAGCGCGTCATTGACAACGCCGCTCTTTTCGGCGCCGATGTGATCGCCGGATTCACCGGCAGACTCCCCGATCAGCCCATGCCTGAATCTCTCCCCAAATTTACCGAGGTCTTTACGCCTCTTACAGCCCGTGCCGCCGACAAGGGGCTTAAAATCGCTTTTGAAAACTGTCCCATGGGCGGAAACTGGAAATATGGCTCCTGGAACGTTGCCATCAACCCAACCATGTGGGAAAAGCTCTTTGACGCCGTTCCCGCCGCCAATCTGGGGCTGGAGTGGGAGCCCTGCCACCAGATGTGTCAGCTCATCGACCCCATTGCCCAGTTGCGGAAGTGGGCGCCTAAAGTGTTCCATGTTCACGGCAAGGATGCCACAGTTCTGAAAGATGTCATCGCCGAAAAGGGTATCAGCGGCTGCGACTCCATCGCCTGGCACCGCACACCGGGTTTCGGAGACTCCAACTGGGCGGACATCATCACCATCTTGCGTCTCAACAACTACGCAGGCACCATCGACATCGAGGGCTGGCACGACCCTGTTTACCGGGGCGACCTTGAGATCACCGGACAGGTCCACGGACTCAACTACCTCAAAAACTGCCGCGGCGGAGACTTTATCCCTGCTTTCTGAAGCCTTGAAAAACGCCATCAGAAAAGCACCGGAGCCTATGGTTCCGGTGCGTTTTCTTTAAAAGGTCACTTGAAAGCAATGGGGATCTTGCTCAGATCGGCAAGTCTGCCTTCGTCTTCAGCTTTGTAAAGTTCCCAGATCACTTCCAGACCTGCCAGGCTCTCTACGGGGGAGGTCTCAGGAGGGGTTTGGTTGTCCACGCAGTCGAGAAAGTGCGCCATTTCCTGAGTGGTGGGCTTGAGAGGGGACTCCGTAAGGTCCATGAGAATGTGTTCCTTACAGTCCTCAGGAACTCCGGGGATGTGTTCAGAGATGTTGCCTCTCAGGTAGAGCCGGTGTTCGTGGAGCACATATTCAAGCATACCTTTTTCGCAGTGAGCGTGGAATGAGTACCGGAGTTTGGTTCCCCGGGCACCCCAGGTGCCGAAGTGATAGCCCAGTGCGCCGTTTTCAAATTCAATACAGACATTGCTGGTGCCTTCACGGTCCATCCAGGGAGTGCCAAGTCTGGTGCCGGTGTGGGTGCCTTTTACGGGCTGACCCATCATCCACAGCATCAGGTCGATATAGTGGCAGCCGTGGCTGAAAAGCTGTCCGCCGCCCAGAGTCTTGCGGTCATGGATCCAGGGCGCATCCTCTTTGATGGTCAGCTGTTCGGTCCAGATGGAAAGCTGGAAACACTCTCCGTAGACCTTTTCCCTGATCAGGCGGCGCATTTCACGGATCACCGGATCAAAGCGCATACAGTAGGCGATCATGAGCGTGCGGTCATTGCGCTTTGCAGCTTCCATCATAGCCAGACACTCTTCTTTGCTGTTTGCCATGGGCTTTTCAGAAAGAACGTGTTTGCCAGCATTCAGGCAGTCGATGACGCATGAGGCGTGGAGATGGTGGGGGAGGCACTGGAGCACTGTATCTCCCAGGTCAAGAGCATCGTGATAGTCAGTGAAAACAGGGGGATGGTTGGGGAGCAGGTCCGAAACAGCCTGCGCTTTGGCGGCATCGACATCCACCACTGCGGCGACGTCGAGGCGGTCAAAAAGGGGTTCAAAACGTGCGGCATGAGACTTTGCCATACCGCCGCAGCCGATAAGGATCAGTTTGTGTTTCATGGTTCAGCTTCCTTTTTTTTTAAGAGTCTCTTTGTGTAATATACTGCCGGAAGAGGTTGAAAACAACACATTTGTGTGGTATATTCAGATGATTGTGTTGTATATTTCATCTTTTGACGGAGCAAAAAGCATGAGAAATGTTGTATATTTTGATTGGGAGCTGACTCCTGAACATCCTTTTTCCTACATGGAAAGGAGCTACGATGAGCAGATTGGTTCTCCGGTGCCTGACATGCACAGTGCCCTGCATCTGGGGATGGTGCTCAGGGGATACCGGGAAGGGATGTTTTCCGGAGAAAAAATTGCGACTTCGGAAAATGAGGTTTATCTGACCGTTCCCTGGGAGGTCCATCATACGGTCTGTACCGGTAATCACCACCGGCTGCTTCTATTCAATATAGACCGGAACTCCCTGCAGGAGTGCTTTTTTACTGGCGCCGGAGAGCTGGAACAGCTCATGGTGATGAGCCCAGGTCTGCGGATGAAGCACATCAACGAAAAGCTGGGCAGCTCCTCTGTCAACGCCCGGTTGCTTGAAGCCATCAGATTGCCGGACTCTCCACGCAAAGATCTTATGCTTTGGAATCTGCTCCAGCAGCTTTTCATCACTGTTCTGCCGGAGCCGGGGCAGTGTCCCGATCACGCCGCCGATTACCAGCGGCTGCTGCCTGCTCTGAAAGCTCTTTCGGAAAAAAAACTTTCAGTACCAGAAGCGGCGGCAAAGTGCTGTCTGAGCACAAATTATTTTGCGGTGCTCTTTAAAAAGCAGTTCGGTCTGAGTTTTGCCCGTTATGAACGGAACTTCAGGCTCAACGGTGCCGTCCACGCGCTCCGCAGGGGAGCTCCTTTCAAAGAGGCTGCCGATGCCTGGGGATTCTGTGACAAGAGCCATCTGGCGAAAATGCTCAAAAGGCGCTCCTGAATATTTACTCCTCGATCTCGTCGATGCCGATACCGGCGTGTCCGAGAATGATTTTTTCAACGGTGATACACCAGGCAATTATTTTTTTCATCATGGTTTATTTTCCTTCAGTTTCAAATTGGGAACGGAATTGTCCCTTTGCATCAGTAATAAGCAAATTCCGTGCCAAAAAAAATGAAGCCGTTTCCTTGTGATGAAAATAAAAAGTGTTTAATTTTTGAATACTGAATATTCAAAAAAGGTGTTTTTTTACTGTTTCAGTTCCTCATATGGAGAGGTGAGATATTTTTTACCAGGTGGACGGGGCGGCAGAAAGTGAAGTTTTTTCTGCCGCCGGAATCAAACAAATTTACTTGATGACGATCGCTGCATACCCTTTGGGGTCAAGCCAGTTTCTTTTGGCATTTTCTGACCAGGTGGAGCTTTCGCGCAGTTTGTTGGTCAATTTGCGGGAACGGGTCACATTCAACCTGAAATTCTTCTTCATCTCCTGTGTCAGAGGCAGAGTGATTTCCAGGCGCCGCAACGATGTGTGATTTCTGACGGTATGCACAAGTCCCGGTACTGTTTCCCACTTGTTTTCAGGGATCAGGCGATTTGAGTATTTCCCGGAAGCGGAAAATACGATCTGCCGTGTCTTGCCCTGTGTTTCCACAAAAAGTTCAATGGTATCATCTTTCCAGAGATTTTCCGGAGAAGCTTTGGGGTCAAACTTGACTTTTTTCATTTCCGGTTCATCTGCAAGGATCTGCAGCGTGAGGACTTTGCCGTCATGTTTCACTCTGAACTTTGTTCCTGCGGCATCTTTGGCGTAATGACTCATCTGGTGGAGCTGCTGCCAGGGGGACCAGCGGTTGCGGCGGAGCTTGAGCTGCAGGGGATTGGATTGAATGTCGATCACCTCTTTCCTTTCAGCTTCCATGATTTCCCACACCCAGGTGCGGAATGCTTTCAGCCGCCGGGCGTAAGGCTCTTTCCCCGCAACGCTTTTTTCTGCCTTTTCCAGAAGGGAACGGATGTTTTTCATCTCCTCAACAGTGTACACTTTGGTCCAGGCATGGATGCGGTTCTTTTTGACATCCCGGTCGATACCGATTTCCCGGGGGCGTGCCACATTGGGGGTGACAGCTTTGTAATATTTGCAGAAATTCTCTTCAAAACGGCTGTAGATCTTTTCCATGATCTCTGCGGCAGGTCCGTACATGATGCGGCAGTGATCTTTGATGATATGCTCCACATTCTGATGGGGGTTCCAGAGGAGCTTGGATTGGACATACATATCAAGAACACGCTCTGTATGGGTGGGACCGGTGTAAGCGATCCGGGCACCGGTGCACTTCCCCGCTAAGGTGCGGAAATAATCTGCTGTCAAACGGGGATAGCTTTCAGGGAACGCAGGCAGCCGGTCGGCAAAGTTTTCACACACATAGATCCCCAGCACCACATTGTGATACCCCACCTGAGTGCGCCAGAGCCGGATCTGTTCAAGATCATCTTTCAGCACATTGGGCAGCAGCATATCTTTGATCCCTCCCTGACAGATACGCACCCGGAGATTCCCGGGGAGCTTCACGTTTTTGGGGAAACGGGTCATGGGGGGATAGACTAAAGCGGCGATGTATTTTCCGGGATGTTTTTTCTCCATCTGTTTTGCCACATCTGCGATGAGCTGCCAGTAAAGCTCCGTATCATCCAGACAGGGATTCTTTTTGCGGAATTCATTGCAGCGTTTGCAGCGGCATCTGCCGTCATTTTTGGAACCGTGGTCCATGGCGTTGATAAGGAATTCATCTTTGACATTCCAGCCGTGCCACGATTTTATGTGGGGAAATCCGGCGTCAGCAGGCGTTTTCCCTGAAAAGTAGGCATCTGCCAATTTCATCCAGATATCTTTGAAATTGGGGTCGCTCCAGCAGGCGTATCTGGGGTTGCGTGTGCCGTTTTGCATCAGCTGGAATCTTTCGGGGTGATCCTTGAACCAGATCTGTCCCAGTTTCAGAAATATTTCCGTATGGCTGCCGTCCCCGATACCACGGATACAGCTGGCTCTCATGCGGAGCGCCCACAAAACCGCCTCCGCCCGTTTCGTGGTATAAACTTTGCTGTCGCTGTATTTGGCAAAGGCATTGATCTTTGTCATGTTGCGCTGTGAAAAACAGGGGGCATCCATTTTAAGATCTCCGGAGACGGCGATTTCTTTCCGGGCAGGGATATATTCATATCCTTTCCCGGGGGCGGGCCAGCGGACGCCCTGTTCTTCCAGAAAGTCGTAGACCCCGTGGAGCGTTCCCCGGTGTCTGGTCTCAAAGTAGAATTTGACGATATCCCCCTTTTTGTACATTTTGTCATCGCTCCCGGTGATATAAAGGTCTTTGCCTTTGACGCCCCTCAGAAAGCCGTCGGCTTTGATATTTTTTACAGGGAACCCTGCCGCCGCAGCTTTGGAGCGATCCCCCACATAGATGGCGGAAGCGTATTTACCGGAAGATTTCTTGACAATGGGGAAGTTCCCTCTGGTCATCTTCTGCAGATGGTACTGCAACTCCTGAGCGGCAATGACCGCCGTCCAGGAAGGCTTTTCAGGAAGGACGATCTCCGCATCTTTGAAGCGCAATTCAGCCCCGTAAGTCAGACAGAGGACAAAGGAGAAAAGGAGAGCTGTTAAAATTTTTTTCATATTTGATTCATTCCTTTTTATGATTTGTTCCGGGCTCAGAAAATGGGACCCTTTTCAAAATCCTTCCCGTTTGGGAAGAAGTAGATCGCCCAGTTTTTATCTTTGGTCAGTTGGGAACTCAAAGGGATCTTCAGCGTTGACACATGTCCGTCGGCGTGGGTGTAGTTTCCTTTCCCCAGATGCTGAGCGATCCCCAGATTCTGATTCTGCTTTTCAGTCTCCCAGTTGAAGTAGTTTGCTCCGGGTTGGACGCCGCCGTCTGCCAGAGTGACATATCGGGTCACAGAGGCAAGTCGGTTGATCTTTCTTGCCCGTACCCAGGTGTCGGTGGCGGGATCTTTATCCCGGCGGTAGCCGTTTTCCTGATTGACGATGTAGCTGGGGGAAAAATACATGTTGTCAAGGGCGTAGGAAAGATACTTTGCACGGTCGGCGGTATTGTCGCTGCCGCAGCGGTAAAGTTTGGGGAAGGGGGCGTTGAGGGCGATCCCCAGATAAGAGGCACAGGTGCGGAACCAGCGCTGTTCTCTGTTCGCCTTGGCATCGTGATACACGGGCAGATAATCCTGATTGTCACTGCTGTACTGCTGAAAAGAGACTCCGATCTGTTTTTGATTATTGACGCACGACATGCCTTTGGCACGATCCCTTGCCTGCTGCAAAGCAGGCAGAAGCATTGCGGCAAGAATGGCAATAATTGCAATAACGACCAGCAGTTCGATCAGCGTGAATTTTTTTGCAGAAGATCTGTTTTGTCTGCAGACGGTAAGGGGCACTTTTTTCATAATGTTCGATCCTCTCCTTTTTTATTTGCCTTTATTTTTCCGGGGCAGTATGCCGATTTCACGGATGGAGTCCGTTATGGTCTGCCATGCCAGTTTGGGCTGGCGGTACTCGCTGAGGATCCCCTTGTCGTTGATCCCTTTGACCCTGCCGCCGTTGAGGTAGCTTTTGGCATCGCAAAAGTGCCAGAAACAGAGCCCGCAGTACCGGGAATCTCTCAGGACAACATTGCACACTTCGGCAGCCAGTTCAGCCTGATACTCTTCGCTCCAGCGGACCCGGTAGGGGTCCCGGTGGCCGTAAATGGCTGAAGCGCCTATTTCGCTGATCATATAAGGTTTGTCTGCAGGGACAGCTTTGCAGAGTTCATCCAGCCGGGGGCGGATATGGTGCAGACTGTAAACTTCGTCAAAGTTCATCTTCCCCCATCCGGGATAAGGGTTCATGGCGACGATATCCACGATATCCATGCAGATATCCTTTTCGTAGCGGTTTGAAGCGTAAGTCACCAGACGGGTGGAGTCGTTTGCCTTGTAGGTGTCGTAAACCTTCTGGATGATCTTGCGGCATCTTTTGTCTTCGCTTAAAGTTTCGTTCATAAAACCCCAGATGATGATGGAGGGGTGATTATAGTGGCAAGTTGAAAGTTTCCGTGCCTGATCTTTCTGTTTGAAAAGGAACTCCGGCTTGAAAAGTTCGGCATCCCGGACATCCCACCCCAAAGTCTCCTCCCACACGAGGATCCCCAGTTTGTCGCAGAGCTGGAGGAGCGTTTCCCGCTGGGGGTAGTGGCTCCCCCGGATAAAGTTGCTGCCCTGAGCCTTTATCATCTGCAGATCCGCAGCCATGAGAGAGGGCGGCACGGCGGCTCCGAATTCCGGATGGCTGTCGTGGCGGTTGTATCCCATAAGGCGCAGCTCTTTGCCGTTGAGCAGAAGTCTGGTCCCTTGGGTTTCAATGGTACGCACGCCGATATTGCATGATTCTTCATACTCCCCGAGTATCAGTCGCAGGCGGTGGAGATGAGGGGTTTCAGGGGACCAGAGTTTGAAAGAGGGCACTTGGAACTCATAAACATTGCTTTTTCCGGCAAAAACAGATTCAAGGACGGTTTTTCCGTCTATTTCAAAAATGATCCGGCGCTCCTTGCGGAAGAATCTGTCGGCAGTCACTTCTGCACGGAGGGAACCTGTTTTGTAATCAGATGTGGTGACTTTGAGGATATCCACGGCGTAACCGGGGAGCTCTTCAAGTTTGACACTGCCGAAAATGCCGCCGTAAGCATAAAAATCGTAGTAGGGGAAATAGATTTTGTTAAAGTGGTTGCAGACAGCGATGACCAGTTCATGTTCTCCCTTTTCCCCTGCGTCGAAGGTGAATTTTTCAGGCATGTAAGCGTAGGGGGCAGTACCAATGAGTTTGCCGTCCCAGAAAACTTTGCCCTCCACGCCGAGACCGTCGATGGAAAGACGCACTTGATGGGCAGTTGTCACCATGCGCCGGTAGTAGCCCACCCCTCTTTTGCCGAAAAAGGGCGCCGCCACATCAAAACATCCGGGAACAGAAAGGGCGCTCTGCCAGGAAATTTGCGGGAGGAACTCCGGTATGGAAAGGGCTTCTTTGTCGAAGGAAAAGTCCCAGATACCGTCAAGATCAAGAATATTCATAAAGTTGTCTGCTCCTTTGCTTTTGAAACATCTTATGGTGTTTTGATGTTGTGCATGATATTCATTGATATCAGTTATAACAACTTGTTTTGCAACTAATATACATAAAAAAAGGATCCGTTGCAATTGAGTGTATCTTCAATTTTGATGCCATTACATCAGTTTTTGAAACAATCCCATTTGCTTTTCTGAGGAATAATGAGTATATTGTACCGGACACATAAAAACAGGTATATACATTTATGAAAAAAATCTGGCTGACAGCTTATTCGCCTTTGCGCTTCAGTTCTCTTTTTGTCCGCAGCTGCGGGCACTGTCATGTTGACAGCACCCACCGGGAGAAAAACAGGGTGATCTCATACATCAATTTCTACTGGTGTATCGAGGGGAGCGGTTACTTCAGAAAGGATGACCGTTACTGCCGGATCCTGCCCGGAGATGTGTGGTATATGCCAGTGGGAGCTTCCCATGATTTTTATCCCGGGGAGGAGGGGTTCCATTACTACTGGCTTGCCCTTGACGGGGAATCGGTCATCGCTGTGGAACAGATGCTTCAGCTTGCGCCGGGGAAAAAGTTCTGCGGCGCCCCTCCTGACGAACTTTTTCAGCAGATCCTTGCCGGACTCCGCCATCTGACCCCGGAGCGGCGCATAGAAATGCTGGGGATCGCCTTTCAGATCCTTTTCAGGATCGCCGCCTCCCCGGTATTGTCAGAAAGCAAACATGAAAAAGCTCCTGCTGTCGAGGCAAGAGATTTGATCGAAAGGGAGTTTGCAGATCCCTCTTTCAATGTGAACCGTCTGGCAGAGTTGCTGATACGCCACCGTGTGACCCTCTGCCGTGAATTCAAAAAGAAATACCGCATTTCCCCGTCGGAGTATTTGAAGGGATGCCGCCTCAGAAAAGCTGTGGAACTGCTTTCAGAAGGCAAACACTCCGTCAAAGAAACGGCGGCGTTGTGCGGTTTTTCTTCCCAGGAGTACTTTGCGACCGTTTTTCAGAAAGAGTTCGGACGCTCCCCCGGCAATTTCAGGGATTGGGACTTTGCTCTTCCTGAAAAGTTGTGATACTTGAAATTACCTCACCTACTTCTTCTTACGGATGGAGTATCCGAAATGTCCCAGACAGGGACCCTGTTCGTAGTAGTGTCCGTGGGCGTAAGAGATAAGGTCGGCTTTTTCCATATCGAGTTTCCCCTTTTCATCCACCAGATCGGGATCGACCCGTACAGCGAGGATGTCGGCGATAAAGTACCAGTGGCTCCCCAGTTCGAGGGTCTGTTTGACCCGGCACTCCAATGCGATGGGGCACTCTGCGACCATGGGGGCTTTGACCTTTTCTCCGGGGAGCGCTGTGAGGTTGCGTTCCTTGAATTTGTCAAGGGCTTTCCCTGAAACGACGCCGCAGTAGTCCACGGTTTCAGCCAGGGCTTTGGAGGGCAGATTGACGGTGAATTCATTTGTCCTGCGGATAAGTCCGAAGGAAAAACGCTCCGGACGCACACCGATCCCCAGCATGGGGGGCTCGCTGCAGACCATGCCGCACCAGCCGATGGTGATAAGATTATAAGGATTGCGGCGTGTACCGTCGCCGCATCCCACAAGCACTGCCGGAACAGGCGCCAGCTGGGCGCTGCCCTGCCAAATCAGTTTTTCTTTCATTTGAAATGGTTCTTGAAGGTTTTTTCAGGGGAGTTGGACGGTCTGCATCTTGAGAGAAGCCAGATTGCGGCGGGTGCCGTCCTCTCTGTTTTCTGACTCGTAATAGGTCAGAAGCAAGGTCTTGCCGATGAAAGTCATTGAGGTGTAGCAGTAGTTGTGGCTTTCATCTTCGATCTGTTCATACTTTGTCCAGCTTTTGCCGTTGTCATCGCTGTAGGACAAGGTGAGGGGGGTACGCCACCCCCACATCTTTTCAGGGTCGCCGAAGGCAATGTGTGAACGGTCATTGTAAACGCACCAGAGCCGTGAACTCCCCGGCTCCCGGCGGATGGACTGGGGAGACTGGGGGGAGACAAGATCATACTGCGGGACAAGGGTTGTAAAGGTTTTGCCCTGATCCTTTGACCATCCCTGATACATGTATCTTCTGATGGTGCGGCAGTAGTAGTAGAGAGTTCCGTCGGAACACTCTTCCACGCCGGGCTCCTGGGGGAAGTGTGCAGAAAGGATCGTTTCCCACGGTTCAGCGGCAAGATAGGGTTCGGGGCGGGGCACATCGGAAGATATATCGATGTTTTCAGAGCACGCCCAGCTTTCACCCATATCATCGGAGTACCAGAGCTGGAAGTAGGAATTATTGAAATCTTCACCGGGAGCGGGATAGACGCAGACCGGAACGACGATCCTGCCGGATCTCAGCTGGCGCAGACGGTCGTTGTTGACCACATAGTAGTCTTCGCAGTTGACGTAGGAGATCACTTTGGGGGTGGTCCATGTGCGGCACTCATCAAAGGAGCGGGCGAAAAACACAAGGTCGTGATGGGCGGAGTGTTTACGCAAGAAAAGTACGCCGATGGAACCGTCGTTGAAACGCTCCAGACTGCAGCTCATCTGGTTGAGAAAATGACTCCCCCCGAAAAGGATGGTTTCCTCTGATGTTTCCCCCGTTTCAGGATCAAGGTACATGCCGATCAAGTCGCTGTAACTGTGGTCGGCGCCGCCTCCCACAAAGCGGCAGGTGATCATGTAGACTCTGCCGTCCTTGAGCAATACGGTACTGCCTTCGCCGCAGCGGGGTTCTTTTACGGTATGGGGAAAGATGACTTTTTTCATGGTGAGCTCTCCTTGAATGTTGATATGTATGACATATAAGATAGTCTCTCTTTTTCTGTAATTCAAGAGCTGCAGTCAAAGATTTTTTTAAAAAGGTCCGTTTTCTTCTTTGTACTTGCGTATCTCCGCCAGAAACGGGGGCAGGATCCGTTTTGCTTTGTGTTCACCGAAACCGGGGAGCTTGATCGCTTCTTCCGGCGTCAGGGGGAGATGTTCCACCAGTGTGGCAAGATCCCTATTGGTCAGCACGGCGTAAAGGGGCAGATCCCGTGCCGTTGCCATCTGCTGCCGGATGGTGCGCAAACGCTCGTAGAGGGCGGCGTTTCCGCACCTTGATGGAGCGGCAGAGGCGGCTTTGCCCTTCCGGGGCTTGCGTTCTTTTTCGGCGCCGGTGCGGGGGGCTGAGAGATCAAGTTTGATATCGGCGGCGCCTGTAAGGACATCTTCGCCCTGTTCAGAGAGCTGCAGACAGGGGAATCCCCCCTGATCCACTCTTTCCAGAGCGCCTGAGCGTTCAAGACTGTGGAGCAGTGCGGCAACGGTGTTCTGTTTCCATGCTGAAAGTTTCCCGAAATCCCCGGAGTTTCTCAGCCAGGGAGAATCTATTTCAGAGCTGCCGGTCAGGACTTTGGCAAGTTTTCCGGCGCCGATACGCCCGTTAAAGTTGGCAACAGCCAGCAGAATGATCCGCACGGCGCGGTACTCCTCAGGGGTGGGATCACGGAGTGAACCATCTTCCCCGGAACAGATGTCGCAGCAGCCGCAGCGCCATGATGTGACATCTTCGCCGAAATAGTCGATGAGTGTCGCCTGACGGCAGCGGTGGGCTGAAGCGTAGGTGACGACCTCATCCAGACGGGCGATCTCGGCGGAGCGTTTGGCTTCGATCTCCTCCCGGTTGAGATGAGGCATGGGCTGTGCCGGATCGGTCAGAGTGACGGCGCGGCCTGAGAAGGCTGATTGATAGTGGAGACAATCGCCGTCAAGGGCGTGAATGACCCGTTTGACCTGATCGGTGTTGAGACCTGCGATAACGGCAAGTTCTTCAACGGAGTAGACGGCGCTGGTAAGGAGCTTGGGACCGTAAAACTTGATGACCCGTGAAATGAACCGTGAGCGCTGGGTGGATTCAAGCTGGTGGAGGCTGGCAAGCTCTTTCAGATCTTTTGTAAAATACATCTCCCCCCTGCCGTGCTGCTGAAAATCTCTGGAAAGGAGATTGAGTTTCTCAAGGATGCTCAATGCGGCACCCGCCTGTCCGTCGGATTTGATCCCGGCGCGTTCGGCAAGTTCCTTCATGGAAAGTTCAATGTGGTTGACCCCTGAACGCTTCACTTCAAGGCGCAGTGCAGAGTAGACACTGGCAATGGTTTCAAGTGAAGGATTGTTCATGTCAATGAGAAACTGCTGGATATAGCGGTCAGAGTAGGCAAAAAGGAGTATGCACTCAGACTGTTCCCCATCCCGTCCGGCGCGTCCGGCTTCCTGATAGTAGGCTTCGATGGAGCCGGGGAGCTGGTAGTGGATCACCTTGCGCACATCGGCACGGTCGATGCCCATACCGAAAGCGTTGGTGGCGGCAAGGACCGGGTGGGGATCGTTCATGAAACGGCTCTGAGCCTCGTTGCGCTGGGCGTCACTCATACCGGCGTGATAGCCGATGATGCCGGGGAGCTCCCGGGTGAGATTATCCACAGCCTGCCGGGTGGCGGCGTAGATGATGGTCGTGACCTTTTCTTTGATCTGCTCTTTGATGACCCGGAGCTTTTCAGCGTCTCCAGAGGCTTTTATCACCTTGAAAGAAAGATTGGGGCGGCGGAATCCCGCCACAAAGAGCTCCATTCCCTCCCGGTGGAGCTGTTTTCTGATATCCCGGCGCACTGTGGGAGTCGCCGTGGCGGTGAAGGCGCAGATCTGCCTGATGTCGAACTCCGCTGCAGCCTCTCCCAAGCGCAGATAAGCGGGACGGAAATCGTGTCCCCACTGGCTGATACAGTGTGCTTCATCCACCACCAGTATTTTCGGGGGGCAGCGGCGCAGAAAATCTTTGAAGAACTGCACCCCGAAGCGTTCCGGGGCGACATAGAGGAGTTTCAGATCCCCGTATCCGGCGCGTTCAAGTATTTCCCGCTGTTCCTGAAAGGGGACCATGCTGTTGATACATCCGGCGGGGATCCCTTTGGCGTTGAGGGCATCCACCTGATCTTTCATCAAAGCGATGAGGGGCGAGGCGACGATGCCGTATCCCGGTGTCATGAGCACCGGGAGCTGATAGCACAAGGACTTTCCGGCACCTGTGGGCATGATGACGCAAAGTTCCTCTCCGGCGGCGATCCGTTCCACGATGGATTGCTGATAATCCAGAAAACGGTCGTAGCCGAAGTAGTGTTTGAGAGCGTCAAGAGCGTTGAGAGTGCCGGACATGAAAGAAATGGTCAGTTGAGAGTTTTGACCATATCGGCAGCGGCACGGACAGTGTCAGAGATCTTGGTCCACTCTCCGGCGGCGATGAGATCGGCTTTGCCCAGCCAGGTGCCGCCTACGGCAGCCACCTCTTTGAGGGCGAGATAGTTCTTCACATTGTCGGTGGTGACGCCGCCTGTGGGCATGAAACGGACACCCAGATGTTTATAGGGGGCAATGAGAGATTTCAGCATGGTGACGCCGCCGGCTGCTTCAGCAGGGAAGAATTTCAGGAAGCGGCAGCCCAGTTCCATTGCCTGTTCGATTTCAGAAGGAGTGCAGACGCCGGGGGCGAAAGCGAATCCGCAGTTGACGGCTTCTCTGACCACGGAGGGGTTGAATCCGGGGGCAACGGCGAACTTGGCGCCCGCATCGAAGGCACGGTGCAGATCGGCGGTGTTGAGGATGGTCCCTGCGCCCAGATAAAGTTCGGGGAACCGGTCGGCTGCCTTTTTGATGATCCCGGCAGCGGCGCTGGTGCGGAAAGTGATCTCAGCGGCGGGGAGCCCGCACTCAAGAAGGACCTCGCACATCTTGAGACCGGAAGTTTCCTCTTCCAGAACCAGCACCGGCACGATGCGGATCTGTGAAAGACGTTCAACGACAGCTTTGGCTTTTTCTGCAAAACTCATGATTTATGACCTTTCATTATAGGATATGAGAAAATGTACAACACATACTATACCACAAAAAGAGGTTCTTTTCAAGAAAAGAGGCGCTTTTTACTCTTTTCTTTTGAGCTCTTTATGGGTCTTGAAAAGTCCCGAGATATTCCGGGCGGCAAAACTTTCCTGAGAAAGAAGGGCTCCGGCTTCTATGTCAGCTTCAGTAAAGCAGGAGCACAATATATCGCCGCATCCGTAGCGGTCATGGTCGTAGATCACATAGATAACTCCCCGGGAGTCCTGAACCGCATCGGGGTAGCTGACCTGATCCCGCAAGTCAAGGCGCAACTTTCGGGACCATGTTTTGCCGTCATCGTCAGAAAGAAATGCGGTCAGGTTGCGGCGGCTGTTCCCGTCGTTGACGACAGCAAGGAGTTTTCCTGAGGCAAGTTTCCCCAGATACCCCCGGGAGTTGGCTCCCGGAAGGGGGGAGAGCGCCGCAGGAGTCCAGCTTCTGCCCCGGTCCGGAGAAAAACTTTCGTAGTACCCGCCCCGCCTTTTGCGGATCAGCATACCCAGTCTGCCGTCGGAAAGTTCATAAACAGAGTGTTCGTCGTAGGTGGCAAATTCCGGAGGAACTTCAACACCGCCCCGGTATTGGAAACTTCTGCCGTTGTCACAGGAGACATAGACCATGGTTTCCGCCTCTCTCACAGGTTCAGTTCCTTTCTGCGTATGCCACAAAGAGACGGGCAGCGCCCATTCCCCGCCCGTAAGGACGACAGGACGGTTCATCATAACGCCGTCGCATATCCGCTCTGAAGGAGTCCAGCGGAAATTTTCAGGAGCATCTTCAGGGTTATCACATCTTGAGTGCCACACGCCGTTGCGTCCGTCAAAGATGTTTTCCAATCCGCAGGAAGTGCATTGAGCCCAGAAGCAGTGGAGTGTTCCGTCAGGGGCTGTAAAAAGAGCCGGATCAAAAGCACGGATATTTTCCTGAGGCGGATCCACCACCCATTCCTCCTGACTCCAGGTTTCTCCGTGATCATCTGAAAGGGCGATCATAATAAAGTTGTCAGGTCCTTCCCCTTCGCCGCCCCCGTACCAGACGGCAAAGAGCCTGCCCCCCGGCGTAACGGTGATACTGGGGATCCCCTGATAGATCCGGTTGGCTTTCTTGTGTTTTTCTTCTGCCCTTTTGAAAGGCACCGGGATAAAGTCGCTCCGGCTCATAAGTAAACATACTCCTGCTTTTTAATTGTCATTTTACTGTATAAAGGGGGCTTTTCTCCGCCCCAACTCCCTCAACCTTTTTTACAGTTGCAGACCTCCGGCGATGGGGATCTCTGCACCTGTGATGTATGAGGCGCTTTCAGAGGCGAGAAATGCGATGAGTTCGCCGCACTCCTGCGCTGTTCCGAAGCGGTGCATAGGGACCTTTTCTTTCAGCATGGCGGCGAATTCAGGATCGCTCAGGGCTTTGGCGTTGCGGTCGGTCTCAATGACTCCCGGCAGTATGGTGTTGACGGTGATATTGAAAGGAGCGTTTTCAACGGCGGCTGTCTGAGCGATGTTCATGAGGGCGGCTTTGGTGGAACCGTAAAGGGCAAGGCGCGAGGCGGGCTTTGTGCCGTTGACACTGCCCACAAAGATCACTCTGCCCCACATCTTTTTGCGCATTTCAGGCAGAAGGCGGTGGAGCAGGATACAGGAGCTTTCCACATTGGTGTTGAACATCCGCAGATACTCTGCGGCATCAAAGTTCCCGAGTCCCGTATAGCTCTGCACCGAGGCGTTGAGAACGAGGATCTCCGGCACATTTTGTTCTTTGATGAGCTTTTCCGCCAGGAGTTCCACCGCCTGCAGATCGCTGAAGTCGGCGGTAAGTTTCAAACTGTCGGTCCCCGCTTCTGCTGCCGCGCTGTCAAGAGCGGCGGAAGGGGCGGTGCCGTGAAAGATAACAGAACTTCCGGCTCTGGCAAGCTCCAGAGCCGCCGCTCTGCCGATGCCCCGGCTGGAACCGGTGACAAAGGCAATTTTTCCCTTGAGACCTTTCATCAGAAGTAGCCGCCTTTTTCAATGATCTCAGAGATGGTGTCTCCCTGATGGACCCAGCTGAAAATGTCGATTTCGTTCCGCTCCACCCCTTCGGCACGGAGCAGCACATCGTAAGCGATCTCACGGGGAATGCACAAAACGCCGTCGATGTCTCCGAAAATAATATCTCCGGGGCGCACGGTGACTTTGCCCACCCGGATGGGGACCTGATAGTGGGTTATCATGCACCGTCCCAGAGAACCGTTGCTGGTGCGGTATTTGTAGAAAACAGGAAAATCCTGTTCAAGGATCTGTTTTGTGTCCCGGATGCCTCCGGCGATGACCGCACCCCGGATGCCCTTGCTTTTGGCGGTGGCGGTCATGACTCCGCCCCAGAGAGAGGCTTCAGTATCCTCTGAGGTGTCCCACACCACCACACCTTCGGGCTTGAATTCATCCAGCATCTGAGCCCGGAAGGTCATTTCCCCTTCGATCATCACATTGGGGGCGCTTTTGACTGTGAAGGCTTCGCCGCAGAGGGTCATTTCATCCCGCAAAGGCATGATGGAGCTGGGGAGGTTCTGGTTGAGCAGACAAAGTTCCCTCAAGCAGTCGTTGACACATCCGGTGTAAAGTTTTTCGTACCTTTCGCACAGTTCTTTGACGGGGATGGGGAAGGTACAGTCGGGGATCCGCTGACGCGAAGCGATGAGTTTGTCAAGTTTCATCAAGCCGGCTTCTTTGGCTTTGCCGCGCATATCTTTAAGTGAAGGCATGTTTTTTCTCCTTAATTTTACTTGAGTCTGACAGGGATATCTTCGGCAGGGGATTTGGGGAAGTGGAATTCCCCGGTGAAGACCCCGGCGTCAGTTTTGACTTCCAATGTGTAATCGCCGTAGAAGCCCTGGAACATATTCTTTTCGTACAGGACGTAATCAAAGGTGGTATCGGTCTGCCACTCCTCTTTGATGAGGCGCTTGAGGACTTTGAAAGCGGGCTTTTCTGAAAAGTCGTAGTTGACCAATCCGCCGCGGAGGCTGTTTTCCCCCTCTTCGCTCCCCATGGGGGCGTAGGCGGCGGTGCCGTCCACCAGATTCCACCAGGTGACTCCTTCCACAGCGGGGTGGCTGAACCAGATACGGTAGAGTCTTTCTGTGACAAGCTCCTGGAAGAGATCTCCGTTGCCCAGATCCCGGCGGCTGATGACGCTGACTTCTGAAAAGTTGACAGGGATCTGCAGACGGGCGTACTGATCCAGAACTCCGTAGAGGAGCCGGGGATTCATGAACTTGTCAGAGGGGGCGCCCATATACTTTGCCATCATGTGATACTGCAGTCCCAAACCGCCCACGCGGCAGCCCTTGTCAAGGAGCCGCCGGACCAGCAGATAAACAGGGGAGTAATCCCCCAGATAATCCCACCAGTGGTTGTTGTCGTTGTAGATGAGCCGTGCCGCAGGGAAGAGGGTATCCGCCATGTGGAAGACCCGCTCCACATAGTCGTGGCTCAGACGCTGGTGGAGCAGGGGCTGGTGCGCCTGTGCTTCGTTGACGCAATCCCACAGAAAGATCTCGTCGCCGTACCGTGCAGAAAGCTCCCGCAGACGGCGCTGCAGACGGCGCATGAACTGCTCCGGATCATTTGGGGTCCATCCGGGGATGTAGCTGTGCCAGCAGAGGGGATGGCCTTTTGGGGTGATGTTGTTTCTGCGGCAGAAGGCAAGGAGCTGATCCGGAGGCGGACGGCGGTAGATGGGGGTGGAACCCGCTTCGTAACGGCATTTACCGTCTTCAGGTTCAAGGTCACTCCAGTAAAAGGGGATCACCGCTTCATTGAAAAGAGAGGCGAAAACCTCTTCGTACTTCTCATTTTGTTCCTTTTCGGGGAATTGATCCAGCATGAAAGCGTTGCAGCCGAAACGGAAGGCGTGCTTTTTCAGTTTGACACGGACCTGAGCTTTCTGAACAAGAGTCCCGTCAGGAGCCACCAGCCCCAGACGGCAGAAGCCCTTGCGATACATTTCAGTACCATACTTGATCTTGAAATCAGTTTCTTCATCGGGAGCAAGAAGAAAACGGCTGTAATTTTTTGCAAGTTCGTTCATCTTTTTTCTTCTTAACTTAAATGTGCAGTCATGGATTCAACTTTGCCGTCGGCGTTTTCCCAGGTGAATTTGTAGTCACCCCGGAATCCGCGGAATCCCACCTGGGCAGCGCTGTCGGCTTTGAGTTCTTCATTGGTGCGCCACTCTTTATTGATAAGTTCGTCGAGGGCGAAATAGACCAGTTTGGGTTCCATCTCTCTGGTGAAGATACCGGAAACAGAAGGCTCTCCCGGAGCGCCGCAGTTATCCACCACATTCCACCAGGTAATGCCCATCATGGGCTCCAGACTGAACCAGAGACGGTACAGATTGCGGGAAATTTCCGCCTGAATGATCTCCCCTTTGCGGTCGCCGCCGGGGGCGGTGATGGTGATTTCAGAAAGGTGGAGCGGCAGCCCCGTTTTGCCGATGCGCGCCATGGTCTCGCGGACCTCCGCCGGGCAGCGGGCGTTGGTTTTGCCGTCGGCGATATCCTGACAGCTCTGAGGATCAAAAAGGTGCATCTGAGCGCCCGCAATGTCGATCTTGCATCCCCGGCGCCGCAGGTCGTTGATCTGGTTGAGATAGTGTTCAGACAGGTTGTAATCGTTGATATTGAGCTTGACCTTTTCGGGGAAAACGCTTTCGGCGATCTTGAAGCTGCGGTAGGTGTAATCCCCCGGCATGGGACCGGCGTTGCTTTTGCAGATCTTTGATCCGGGGATCATGTGACCGTCCCGGAAGTCTCCGGCACTTTCGTTGACCACATCCCAGCTGTGGACTTTGTCACCGTAGCGTATGGCGATCTCCATGATCCTTTTGGCGATAAGGACATTTACCGCAGTGGTGAATTCCGGAATGGCTTCAGCGATCTCTTCGGGAGTCATATCTTTGAAAGGAGCAGCGATACCCCCTGTTTTGAGTCTTCCGTTGGCGGGGTTGCGTTCCAGATCGGCTTTGAGGAGATAGTCAAAGGGGATCTTATTTATGAGCCAGTCGGGGACCTGCCAGGTGTTGTTGTTCCAGACAAGGGGGTGTCCGTGGAGCCGGATCCCTTTGGAAAGACAGAATTCCACCACAGGGTCCGTGGCAGGACGCCGCCAGTGGGGCTGTTTCCAGGGCTCGGCGCAGTTGTTCCAGAATTCAGGCGTGTCCCGGTATTCGGCACGGAACCGGGGGCGTCCTTCCTCCAGTTCCAGCTGTTTCCAGTAAAAGGAGATGGTGGCGGAGTTGAAAAGCGTCCCGTAAAGTTCTTTGTAGCGGCGGTTTCTTTCGTCGGTCCCCAGCTGATCGTAGTTGAAGATGTGGGCACCGAAAATAAAGTCGTGCGAGAGCTGTTCAGCCTTGACCGTTCTGCCTGCGGCAGATGGAGGCAGCTGAAAGACGCCGTCAGCTTTTCTGTTTTTTTCAATATCGGCGTCGATCCGGGCTTGTTCCTCTTCATTCCACAGCTGGCGGTATGCCGGAGAGATGACAGCGTCGATCTCAGTCTGAGAAATATTTGGTTTTGTGTACTGGGTCATTGTTGGTTGCTCCTTTTCAAATCATGACCATTGACGGTCGTTGGACCACTCTTTATCCCACTCTGAAGTGTCGCTCCAGGGTTCGGGGAATTCAGGATGAGCTTTGGCAGCGATGAGCTCTTCGTTGAGCTCTTCGATACCCAATCCGGGGGCGTCGGGGACGGTGATGAAGCCCTTTTCGCATTTCAATGCAGGTTTTACCAGTTCGCCCCACCAGGGGATATCCACACTGTGGAGCTCAAGGCTCATAAAGTTCCGTGTTGCCGCCGCCACATGGACCGCTGCCAGACAGCCGACGGGAGTTTCCGCCATGTGCAGATTCATCTGGACGCCGTACTCTTCAGCCAGATCACCGATCTTTTTGGTTTCCATAATGCCCCCTGCGGTGAGCACATCGGGATGGATCACAGCCAGAGCGCCTGATTCCAGAAGGGGTTTGAAGCCCTCTTTCAAATAGATATCCTCCCCGGTTCCAAGGGGGACGCTGGTCGCATTGTGGAGCTGCACCCAGCTCTGAGTCATCTGCCACGGAACGGCATCTTCCATCCACGCCAGATTGAATTTTTCAAGACGGCGGGCAAGTTTGATACACTCTTCAAGGGGAATGTGTCCCAGATGATCGATGGCGATGGGAACTTCGTACCCCACAGCGGCACGGCATTCAGCCATGTAGTTTTCCAGATAGTCCAGCCCTTTTTCCGTCAGGTGGATCCCGGTAAAGGGGTGGGCTGTGTTGAAAAGATCGTAAGCCGCCCCCCGCATGGCGGAAGGATTGATGGAACCGTGAGGTGTTTTGAAGACCTGTTTGTACTCTTTCATGGTCTCAAGGAATCCCAGAGGGGCGCTCAGGGCGCCCTCCACATTCATCAGGAGTTCGATCCCCAGATCCATCTTGAGGAATGTAAAACCCTTTTCCATGCGTTCCTTGAGGGCTTGCCCCATGTCTCTGCCGCCTCCCTGAGAGTCGGTGTCGCAGTAACAGCGGATACGGTCACGGAATTTGCCTCCCAACAGCTGCCAGACGGGAACGCCCCACGCTTTGCCCGCAATATCCCAGCAGGCAACTTCAATGGCGCAGACGCCCCCAGCCTGCCGGGAGTGTCCGCCGAACTGTTTGATGCGGCGGAAAATTTTTTCCACATTGCAGGGATTTTCGCCGATGATGCGGCTTTTGAGCATGGCAGCGTAGGTGCGGCTTGAAGCATCACGGAGCTCGCCGTAACCGACGATCCCCTGATTGGTGTAGAGTTTGAGCAGCGAACACCGTTTGGGAGCGCCGTCGATATCGGCAAAGCGCATATCGGTGATTTTCAAGTTGGCAGGGTCGATTTTCATGTGTCCTCTTATAAGTTAAAGTTAAAATTGGATCGTTCCACACTCAGAAGCCGCTTTTTTAAGGATCTGTTCCCACTTATCCTTTTGGGCGCCTTCAAAGTCACAGGCGTTTCCGATAAGAGTCAAAGCGGCAAAGATCTTCCCGGAACTGTCCCGTAAAGGGATGGAAAAAGCGGCGATGTTCCAGCGGTTTTTGCGCAAGTTGAGAACGCACCCCTTCCGGCGCACTTCGTCAATGGCGGCGGCAAGGAGTCCGGGATCTTCCTTTTCCGGGATGGGGGCATGGCAGTTCCTGACGGCTTCGGCGATCTGTTCGTCGGAGTCATCCCCCAGAAGCGCCGCGCCCACGGAGCCTTCAATAAGGGGAAAGGTGGAGCCGGAGTGTCCCGTCAGCGCCACTGGTCCTGCCGGTTCGGCACGGTGGTCGGTCACTTGTTCATTGCCCCGGCGCAAAGAAAGTTTACAGGCGATATGATGTTTGAGACAGATCTCATCCACCTTCGCTCTGGCTTTTTTAAGGAGTTCCAGATCCCGGTCAAAGAATTTGAGCAAAGGCAGCACCCCGGTGGACAAGGTGTAAACGCCCGAATCGTTCTTTTCCACCCAGTTGTGTGCCAGAAGTGTCTGCAGTATGCGGTAGCAGCTGCTCATGGAAATCTCCAATGTGCGGCTCAGTTCGCTCTGGGAGTAAGCCCCCCCTGAAAGCATCTCAAGGAGCTGTATGGTCTTATCGACAGCAGGTATAGTGTTGTTCATATTTGAATATAAGTATTTTCATTTCTGAACTTATGTTTATAATATACCCCTGCAAATCCAATATTCAAGCCCTTTTGGGAAAAAAAGCAAAAAAACGCACCAAAAAAAACGCACCCCTTTGAAGAGGTGCGTTTTCAGAAAACTGCAAAAGATCAATAACCGAAGAGAAATTCTGAGATCCTGGTCAGCAGTCCCTTTTCCCTAAGAGCGGAATTGGGAACTTTGTAGCAATTAAAAAGCTGCACGGGCTTGACCATTTTATCCAGCACGACAGCCTTCCCGGAACCGTCAATATAGAAAGGCATGGGCTTGACCTCTTCAACACCTTTCAAATAGGCGGGAAAACCTTTGATTTCCACGTTCATTTTCTTATAGAAAAAAGCATCTTTATAGGTGATCTCATAACGGGCCCCCACGATGGCATCACAACCAGCTTGCTTACAAGCCTTGTAGAATGCCGCCTGAGCTGCAGTCTCTTTGGCATTCAGGAAGGGGAAAAGCACCCCCAGGGGATGTCTTGTAGTTTTAGCATTGTCGGCATAGGCATTGTCAGATCCCCAAGCGAAGATCCAGAAGAGACATTTCACATCACTCTGAGCCGTAACCTTTTGCTTCCCGATCTCATAGATCGGTCTGTAATCATCGGTAGGACCAACAGTTTGTGGGTGAATGTTCATGCTGCCGGCATCACTGCTGTTGATTTGAACGCACCCGGTGAGGGCAACGACCGCTCCGAGGATCAAGAGCATCATCATCATCTTTCTCATAACTTTTTTCCTTTCTGAAATAAAAAAGCAATATTTTATTATATTGCTTTAATAATATAGCACAATGTAAATAAAAAGCAAATTTTTTTTTACTTATTTGACATTTATTTTAAGAAAAGGCTATATTCGCTATATGGGTAGATTTCTATTCCCTTAACCTTTTTTACCGACCTTTATCGGGAACAGCCCCAAAGAAAAAAAACGCACCCCTTTGAAGAGGTGCGTTTTTAACTTTCAGATCAAGTAAGAGATTACTTGGAGTGATAGTGGGTGTGGAGCAGGTGATGTGCTTTCTCGCTGCCGGGCTCGCCCAGGAATTCAGCGTAGAGAGCTTTGATATCACTGTTCTCGTGAGAAAGACGCAGAGTCTTTTTCTCATCCTCGGTGTAGATACCTTTCATGCGCTTTTCAAGGAGCGCAGTATCGCCGTGGAGGAAGGGCTGTCCGCCGCCGTTGATACAGCCGCCGGGACAAGCCATGATCTCGATGGCCTGGAAGCGGTTGGGATCCTTACGGACCATATCCAGCACCTTGCGGGCGTTGCCCAGACCGGAGCAGACGGCAACATTGATGGATTTTCCGGGAGCGATCTGCACAGTGGCTTCCTTGATGCCGTCAAGTCCGCGGACAGCGCGGAAGTTGATGGCGTCGCCTTCCAGGTTCTTGCCGTTGAGCATGTAGTAGACGGAACGGCAGGCAGCTTCAAGCACACCGCCGGTAACGCCGAAGATGTCGGCGGCGCCGGAGGACTGACCCAGGGGGCTGTCGTACTGATCGTCATCCAGATTGGCAAGGTTGACACCGGCTTCACGGAACATCTTGCAGAGTTCGCGGGTGGTGACAACATAGTCAACGTCACGGACGCCGTCCTTGCTGAACTCAGGACGGGCAGCTTCGTATTTCTTTGCCTGGCAGGGCATGATGGAAACAACCACCAGATCAGCGGGCTTCACGCCGATCTTCTCAGCATAGTAGCTCTTGGCGATGGCGCCGAACATCTGCTGGGGAGATTTGCAGCTGGAAGGAATGTGGAGCAGATCAGGATAGTTGTGCTCGATGAAGTTGATCCAGCCGGGGCAGCAGCTGGTCAGGATGGGCAGATTCTTGCCGCTCTTGACACGCTCAACGATCTCAGTGCCCTCTTCCATGATGGTGAGGTCAGCGGAGAAGTTGGTGTCAAAGACCTTGTCGAAGCCCAGAGCACGGAGTCCGGCGACCAGCTTGCCGGTGACAGGCACGCCGGGTTCAAATCCGAATTCCTGACCCACAGCCACGCGGACGGCGGGAGCGGTCTGAACGATAACAGTCTTGGTGGGGTCGTTGATGGCAGCCCAGACTTTTTTCACATAGCTGATACCGGTGATGGCACCCACGGGGCAGACATTGACGCACTGTCCGCAGAAGGTACAGTTGGTATCGGCGAGGGGGATCATGCTGGCGGTGCCGACCTTGGCGGAAAATCCGCGGCCGTTACCGGTCAGGGCGCTGACGGTCTGAACTTTGTTACAGACGGTTTCGCAGCGGCGGCACATGACGCACTTGGAAAGGTCGCGCATGATGGCTTCGCTGGAGGTGTCAGGCTCAAAACGGTTCTTGGCGCCGGAGAAGGCGACCTCTTCAATGCCGAACTCAGCAGCGAGCATACGCAGTTCGCAGTCCTGGTTCTTGGCGCAGGTCAGACACTTCTGGGGGTGGTCGCTGAGCATGAGCTCAAGGACGGTGCGGCGGGCATTGAGAGCACGCTGGCTGTTGGTGTGGACCACCATGCCTTCCATGACAGGAGTGGCACAGGCGGGAGCCAGATTGCGGCGGCGTTCAACTTCGACCACGCAGATACGGCAGCTGGCGGGCTGGTTGGAAATGCCGCAGCCGAGTTTGTCCCAATAGCAGAGGGTAGGGATCTTGATATTGAGCTGACGGGCGGCGTCCAGAATGGTGGAACCGGCAGGTACAGTGACCTGTTTCCCATTGATGGTAAGATTGACAGTATTCATTGTTGCACTCACTTTTTGACAATTGCTTTCTTGGGGCATCCGCCAATACAGGCACCGCACTTGATACACTTGGCAGTGTCAATGACGTGAAGCTGTTTGATTTCACCCTTGATGGCGTCCACGGGGCAGTTGCGTTTGCACTTGGTACATCCGATACAATCTTCGGTGATGGTAAGGGTGTACAGCTTGGGACAGGTACCTGCGGGGCACTTCTTGTCAACAACGTGAGCGACATACTCGTCACGGAAATAACGCAGGGTGCTCAGGATGGGGTTGGGAGCAGTCTGACCGAGACCGCAGAGAGCGGTGTCGCAGATGGTCCTGGCGAGGGATTCAAGTTCGTCAAGCATTTCCAGAGTACCGTTGCCGTCGCAGATCTTCTCAAGCATTTCCAGCATACGGCGGGTACCGATACGGCAGGGGGTGCACTTTCCGCAGGATTCGTCTTTGGTAAAGTCCAGATAGAACTTTGCCATGGCGGGCATACAGTCTTTGTCAGAGAGCACGATCATACCGCCGGAACCCATCATGGAACCGATCTTGGAAAGGTTGCCGTAGTCGATGGGGGTGTCAAGGTTCTCTTTGGTGATACAGCCGCCGGAGGGACCGCCGGTCTGCACAGCCTTGAACTCACGGCCGCCGGAAATACCGCCGCCGATCTCATAGATGATCTCACGCAGGGTGGTTCCCATGGGGACTTCCACCAGACCCACGTTGTTGATCTGTCCGGCGAGAGCGAAGACCTTGGTTCCGCTGTTGCCGCTGATGGTGCGTTTCCAGTTGCCGTTTTCGTCCCACTCAGCCTGCCAGTTACCGATCTTGCTGTACCAGGTGGCACCCTTGAGGATGATGACAGGGATGGTGGCGTAGGTTTCAACGTTGTTCACGTTGGTGGAGCAGCCCCAGTAGCCGCCGCCGATGTTGGCAGGGAACGGAGGTTTGGTGGTGGGTTCGCCGCGCTGACCTTCCATGGAGTGGATAGCTGAAGTTTCCTCACCGCAGACGAAAGCACCGGCACCCAGCTTGATCTCAATGTCGAAGCTGAAGTTGGTTCCCATGATGT
>JAZODE010000121.1:0-19685 GCA_045596885.1 Victivallaceae bacterium | reverse complement strand
CGCTTAAAAGTTTAAGAGAATAGAAATCTACCCATATAGGGAATATAGCCTTGAAAAAATAAGCCGGAACCGATAAATCAAGGTTAGAAAAACAGAGGGGGGCAGTTGCCCCCCTCAATACTTTATGACGCTCTGATCATACATGAGTGTGCGGCGCGGCGCTTTGCTTGCCACGGCGGAGCGGAACGAAGACGGGTCGGACATGTCCGACAAGTCAGACCTGTCGGACATAACTGGTGCGCCGCCGTCGTTGATCTTGCGCTTGCGGTTGACTGAGCCCCTCAGTGCTGGATAGCGCTCTGATCATACATGAGTGTGCGGTGCGGCGCCAAGATCAAAGCATGAGCGTGCTGTTACAAACTGAAGTAATAGTTGGCAGCCATTCTTTTCTGTCCCGGCAGAGAGAAAACAAGGCGCATTTTCTTTCCGGAGCATTTAAGTACGCTGCCCCTTTTCCACACTTTGCCCTGAAAAAAGAGCTGCTCCGGAAATTTTCCTTTTGGGGTCACATCGCCTGCGCTTTCAAACTCCAGAACACAGCTTATCTTTTTCCCCAGATCGCTCTTTTGAGGCACTCTGATCCGCCAGGCATCGCTCCGCCAGTCGGGGAGACGCTTCACAGGGCGGAAACTTTTCGGGAGAGCACCTTCTGCTGCTGAAAGAGCCTTGAGCTGCTCCGCAGAAAATTCTTCCACAGAAAAGTAAAGGCGACCTTTCCCGTAAACGATCCTGCGTGTCCCCTGATCCAGAAGGGTCCATACCCTTATTTGTTTCCCCTTGCAAATGAAATCCAAAGATAGCGCCACGATCTCCCCGCTGCCGGGGGAAGCCGGGGCAGTGCGGCGGACTTGCCACTGAAATTTCTGTTCCCCTGTGATCTTGCTTATCTGCTGACGGCAGAAGGGCTGCTGATACCCCGGCGGCAGGCGCAAGGTCAAAGTCACATTTTCCAAAGGAGCTCCTGTGTTGCGGAGCGTGCACAGAAATTTGCCATCCCCCGCAGAACTGAAGAGAACTGTCAGATCGTCCAACCCCTGAACCTTGCCATTTTTTCCGGCAAGGAGGATTTTTTCAGGCATCTTCTTTGTATGGGGGATGGGGAAGATCTTCCCGCCGCAAGCTCCCCACAAAGGTGTGTTGCTCCCCAGAAAGACCGGGGAAGGCAGTTCCACGGTGAAAACAGCTTTTGAGCCCTTTACCTTTTTCCCTTTCACACAACTGTTGAGAGCCATAAAACGGTAGGCGGAGTAATCATTGGCGTTGCAGTACCACCACTGGGGATTGCTGCCGTACTTTTCCAGCGCCCGCCCCAGCTCTTTCAACCCGGCATCGGTGTGGAGTGAGTGGATCCCCAAAGTGATATAGGGGTAGGGACCGGAAGCAAGGTGGCGGCGGATCTGGGTTTCAAAGCGCTCAAAAGAGGGATCCACATCCCCGGGTGAGATGAGACGGGGAGTAAAAAATTCACTTTCCTTCAATCCGTAATGTTTGTAAAGCACAGGGGAAATGTCGGCACCGCCGATGAGCCCGGTACTCCTGATGGTACGCCCTATAAGCTCCGGCACGCCGGGGATCCAGGGGGAGCGGATCTTGCCGTAGGGGATCACCAGAAGCGTTACCGGTTGTTGGGCGCGGCATTCAAGCATGATGTTCCACAAGAGGATCTCACGGTGTATCCCCTCAGGGGTGAGCAAGGGCAGCTCCTGATGACCGGAGGTATGGTTCCCCACGGTGAACCCGTCACGGTGGAGTTGGGGAAACACCTTCTCCCAGAATCCCGGGCGTTTGGTGTCGGTGAGATAAAATGTGCCTTTGTACCCGTGCTTTTTCATAAGATCAAGGGTCCGCAGATGGGTAAGACTTGAATCATCCCATCGGCAGGAAAAGGCAACCTTTTTCCCTTCGGGCAGGGGGAGAAAGGTCAAAGAGCTTTTGGCAGCTTTTTCAGGTGTTCCGCAATCGACGGCAACTTCCACCGTGTAAAAGGGGATCAGATCCCCTGCCCCGGCAAAAACGCCCGGGGCGCACAGCAGCAGCAGAGCGGCAAAAAAATGTTTCATGAGATGATCTCCTTACAATTGGAAGGCAATACTCTGCTTTTCGCCGCCGAAAACTTCAGATGCGGTCAGAAGCCATTTCCCTCCGGGAGCATTGGCAGGGAGCAGGATCTCAGCTTTCCCAGAGCTGTTTTTCACAGAAACAGTTCTGGCAAAGTGTCTCACATCACTGCCGTCAGGGGCACTGAGGGTCAGATGCACAGGGTAAGTGATCTTTGCCGCTGCTTTGGGAAGAGCGATGTTGCAAGTAAGTTTGAAGGCACCTCCGGGAACCTTTTTGACGGCAGCCCCGGAAAGTTGAGGTGCTTGTGCCTTGAAGGGGATGGTGCCGAAAACGGCGGCGCCTTCAAGGGGCATTTCATAGATCCACGAACTCTTTCTGCCCAGATATTTGCCTTTGACAAGGTCGTAAACGTGTCCGGGGCGGCGGATCTTGAACTCAAGGCGCATGGTGCCTTTTCCGGCGGCAAATCCCCGGCGGCAGGCGTAATAGCCGATGACTTCGGCGTCCCCGCTCACATAGCGGTGGAGCCGGGGGCGGGAGGTGTTTTCGTAAACAAGAGTCTCTCTTTCACCGGCGTCCTCCGTGTCTCCTCTGTCGATTGCCGTATCACTTTCCTTGTCGGCGCGGATCTCTTTGTCGGTGACCACACCTGAAGCAGTCTGCCATGAACGTGACAGCAGACGGCAGGAGAAAAGTTTTTCAATGCCGTTCTCATCCAGAAATTCAGCAAAGAGTTTGCGGAACTCAGGATCGGAAGTGGAAAAGTTCAGCAGCACAGCTTTGCCCTTGCCGAAAGTGTGTTCCAGAAACACAGGGCTCTTCCCAGCCATGGCGCGGGGTTTGGCTCCTGCAAGTGTGATCCTGTCGCCCACAAGAGCCTCTTTGAAGGTGCGTTTCCCCACCTTGAGGGCAGACTTACGCACCTGGAAGTTCCAGGCAGTGTTCTGCCGGATGCCGAAAACATCGTCCAGAGATCCCTTTTCCCCCAACTTGCCGTGACCGTCCGCCACTGCGGGGCGGAAGTCCGCCATAAGGAGTCCCCCCTGACGGACGAACTCACGGATCAAAGCGGCATCCTCAGGGGATATGCTCTGGGCAAAGGGCAGTATGAGCAGACGGCACTTTTTCAAGGCTCCCTTGCGGATCAATGTAACGCCTGTTGAACTGTACCCCCGCTGGGCTTCATCAATGGCGGGAGCAAAGAATTCAAACTGCTGGTAGCGGGGGTTGAGGCGGAGCGCTTCAGGGTTTGACTTGTTCACCCCCTGCCAGAAGGTACAGGCGTGCTCTGAGGAACGGGAGTAAAGCATGGCAATACCTGAATCATCGTAATCAGCACTCAATATCAGGCGGTCAGAGCCCTGTTTGAGCCGGTGCAAGGCTTCAGAGAGAGCCTTGCCCTCCCGGGAAAGGGTCAGGTCCGGGTATGCCATGAAGATATCGTTGAAAAGCAGTATGCTGTGGCTGTTCCAGTTGTGAAGATAGTAGAGACAGTTGGACTGCCCCATCAGCACACTCTGCCAGACCACTCGTGAAGCACGGAGCGCCGCAAGTTCCCTGTCATCCACCGTACCGCCGCTGGGGGGCCACAGGGAGCCGCCTTGAGCGGTGGCGAAACGGTTCTCTCTGCGGACGAAAGCGTTCATATAGGTTTCAGGCACAGCGCCTGCCCCCATCTGCAATCCCAGAAGGGATTCGTAATCCACGCCGCTGAAACTGTCGTTTGAGGTGTAGGAGGAGTGGATATTCTGCACATATCCCACGGCATCGGGGAAGATCTTGCGCAGTTCGGCAATGCGGAACGCCGCCAGATCGGTCCAGACCTTATCCATATTTCTTCTGTGATCCACCCAGCGGGGAGCATTGCCGGTTTTGAGGGCGTTTTTCAGAACGATAGGGGTCACATCATTCCATGAAGCAAAGGTCGTGCCCCAGGAGGCGTTGAGTTTGTCAAGAGTTCCGTAGTCCTTTTTCACAAGCTCTCTGAATGAAGCAAGGCAGGAGGGGGAGAAACAGTAGTCGGAACCCCCTTTGGCTTTGTTGATATAGCCCAGCAAGTTGGTCTCATGGTCGCTGAAAAGGAATTTCACTCTCATGCCTTTAAGGGGTTTGTGGATCAGTTTGCAGACCCCCTCAAGGCGTTTTTTCAGCGCAGGAGAGCTGAGACAGAGCACCCGTTCCGGGGCATCCTTGCTGCCTTTGATCCGGTTGTCGGTGCCGAAATAGATCTGTCCCGCAGCCCCCATGGGGGCGCTCATGATACCCAGTTCATGAGCGGAAAGTGCCTGACGGCTCTGGTTGCCGGTAAGCATGTACTGCAGTTTGTACTTTTCCGCCATGATCTTGTAGAAGAGGTAACTTGAGTAGTGGTTGAGGGGAGCGCTCCAGACACCCAGATTGAAGTTGAGATTTGAAGGATCCTCCTTTTGTGCAAGAAAGACCTGCACTCTCTTTTCATCAAGAACTTTACCTGAGTTTTCCAGAAGCCTGACTTTCAAGATGCCTCCTGCGTAGGGGATCCCGCCGCTGGGGATGGAAAAGCTGTTTCTGCTTTTGGCAGAGCTTTGGACGGTATGCCAGAGAGCACCTGTTTCATCTTCGAGACGGTATTGGATCTTTTCACCCTTCAAAGGTTTCCGTGACAGTTCCACACTGCCCCGGAGCAGAGGGGAATGGCTCTTGAAAGAGATGTTTTTAAGAATGTTTCTGGAGCGTTTTTCCGCAAGGAGCATCTCCCAGTCCCCGGAAACACCTTTGACCTTTGAGGTGATGACCACGGGGAATGTTCCGAATCCGCCGGGCAGATCAAGGGAAACGCTTTTGCCTTTTTTGAGGGAAAGAACCTTTTTCTCAAGCACATTGCATTTATTGTCCGCAACAAGCACCTCGACCTCAGCATCAAGAGAGCTTGAAAGAAAGAGTTTCCCTTCCTTCACTTCCGCCGTCAGACGGTTGCCGGGAAGACGTTTCGCCGCCCAGAGCAGAGCTTTGCCCACGATGGAGGAACGCACTTCAAAGTTCATGCGGTGCGTCCCTTTCACATTTCCGGCGGTAAAGAGCATGACGGCACGTCCCCTGCCGTACTTGCCGAAACGCACCTTGCAAGGGGCGGAGGCGGCGGTTCTGACAAAGGCAGTATCAGCACTCTCACCCTGGGCAAAAAGAGCGCCGAAGGTCTTGAACATCTTTTCTGCCGCCTTCTCTTTTCTGCCGTCCTTGTAGGGGTAGTAGGGCTGATCGAAGGCACAAATGACCAATCCGGCGCCGTTTTTCACCCGGTCAATGATCTTCTTGACCATAACAGGGGTCAGGGCGGAAGCCCCGCAGTTGTCGATGTAGATGCACTCTGCCTGACGGATCTTTGAGATCTTTGCCGCCTGATCTCTGAGGATCACTTCCCCTTTCTCATCCCGTGCCCAGTAACGCAAAGGCGCAATGGCATGACCGCCGGTAAAGAGTCCGTCAAACCGGAACTGGAAACGCTGTTCCAGTTCAACAAGGTCCCGCTGCGCCCAATAGGCACCGATGGAAAAGAGTTTCAGGACTCCTCCCGGGACTTTGGGCGCCCAGTCAAAGTGGGGCGTTTTCACTGCCCGTGAAAGGCTTTCCAGTTCACGGGGCACAGGGAAGCGCTGCAGACGCCAATCCTGAAACGCCGCGCTCCGGTCGATGCGGCGGCGCAGAGAAAGGGAAGTCAATTCGTTGAGAGAGCCGCTCTGGAACTCCAGTATTGCCACAGGTTCGGGATTTTCGGCGTAGAAGTACCCGGTTTTGTTTCTGCCGTTGACCAGTTCTTTGGCATAGTAGACCACGCCGCCGGACTCCTTCTCACGGATGATGAGACGGGGGAGCTGTCCCCGGGTGGTCCAGGCGCTCCAGTTGAGACAGTACTGCTTGCCCGGCTCCAGATGGAGTTTGGTCACAAAGCGCCGGACGGCTCCGGTGCCTTTGGGGGAAAGTTTTAAATATCCTTCGGAACCGACAGTGTACTCATTTTTTTTGAAGGCGTATTTCCCTGAGCCATTTTTCCAGAGCGTCCCCGCCTTGGAAACAGGCGGGAGCTTCTCGGTACCCAGACGGACCGCCGCATAAGGGGAGCTGCCTCCCTGTTTCGCAACAGCATTTCCCTTGATGCAGAGCTGCTGTGTCCCCTGCCCGCCGATGAATCCTGCCACCAGAAAATTTTTGCCTTTACGCAGCTTCAAAGTGTACACGTGATCGGAGCCGGAGGGGGGCCAGACGCCGTTGCCCTGTGCCAGAGTATCCCCCACAGGTTTGCCGTTCAGATAGAGATCGAACCACCAGTCGGCACCGACGCCGATGTTGAAAGATTCCCCCCCGGCAGAGGTGATGGGAATACACACATAAGCCCCCCGGCGGGGAAGTTTACGCTTGAAAAGCGCCTGGATGTCCACCTTGCCATCCACAGGAGCGACCTTGACCGCCTGACGGGAAACGCTCCCGATACGCAGTTTGGCAGGGATGTTGTTGACAAGAGGATCGGGCAGACGGTGCATAAGGGATCCGTAGGGACCGAACACATACCACTCCCGGGCGATCTCTGCACCTCCCAGAACGCCCGCAAGAGCCAGAGAGAGCAGAACTGCAAATTTGAGTGCCTTCATATAAAAAATCCTTGTGTGATAAAATCACTTCCATTGGCGCCAGATACCGATCCCTGTTGTGACGGCAGGGGGTATCCCTTTGACCTTGGCAGCGTGAAAATCGTAAAAAAGGTGGTTGGAGCCCCCGCTATGGTAGAGGTGGCTCACCTTGGTATCCCAGCGCCGGTAGTCGTAGATGGAGTCTGCCAGAAGGGAAAGCTGAGAGAGATTTCCGGGCTGCTGATTATAGACAAAGGGTTTCTGACAATTTGCATTGGTGTAGCTTTTTGTGGCAAAGGAGGCAAGATACATGTTGATCCCGTAGTTCATGGTGTAGAGGTTCGTCACCCATGCCGCAGGGGGCGTCACAGAAGGACAGCGCAAAGGTCCCCAGGTCTTGGGATCGTAGATCCCCTCGCCCCACTTGTAGGTGGAAAGATTTCCGGAAGAGGTACTCATGTGTGACCACCTGGGGGCGACGTTTTTGATGTAAGGTTCGAGGGCTTGTCCCCAGCGCCAGTTGGGACCTGAAACATAGGGCCACATGATCCCCCGTGAATCGTCAACGTATGCTATAACGGGGAGGGCAAGGGTTTTCAGATTGTTGATGCAACTGATCTCCCGTGCCCGCTCCCGTGCCTGCTGCAAAGCGGGCAGCAGCATGGCGGCAAGAATGGCGATGATGGCAATTACAACCAGAAGTTCGATCAGGGTGAACAGATTTTTCCGCAGCGCCCCGCCCTGTCTGACCGGTGTCAGAAAATGCAAAGGTACTGAAGATCTCCGGGAACAAAACCGTGTACTCATAAAACCACCTTATTATTTTATAAAGATAAAAAAACAGTAAATGTTGTTAATATAGCACCTGGGGCTTAAAAAATCAAGAATTTCCCCAAAAGGAATTTGACACTGCCGCACTTTTGAGCTATCTTATATCTTTGTTGCAATATATTCAATTTTTCACCGATACCGGATCGTTTGCCATGTCAAAAAACGGAAAATTCATCACCTTTGAAGGTCCCGAAGGCGCCGGAAAAAGCACCCAGCTGCGGCTTCTTGCAGCCGAACTCCAAAGCCGGGGCTTTGAGGTCGTCACCACCCGTGAACCGGGAGGCACCCCCCTTGCCGAACAACTGAGAAACATTCTGAAGACCCATCAGGGCGCCGAAGTGCTCCACCCTGAAACGGAGCTGCTTCTGATGGAAGCCGCCCGGAGCCAGCACGCAAGAGAGGTGATACTGCCCGCTCTGGAACGGGGAGCTGTGGTTTTGTGCGACCGTTTCTACGACTCCACCACCGCCTATCAGGGAGCCGCAAGAAATATTGACGGCGCTCTTATTGCCCAACTCAATATCTTTGCCGCAGCCTTCCGGGAGCCTGATCTGACTTTGATCCTCGATCTCGATATCGAATCCGGATTCCGCCGCGCCGGGAAACGGCAGGAGACCGCAGGAGAGTATGACCGCTTTGAGGCGGAAAACAGAAATTTCCACCGCCGGGTCAGGGAAGGGTTCCTCGCCATCGCCCGGAAAGAACCCCGAAGGGTCAGGATCATCGACGCCGAAGGCACCCCCGAAGAGGTCGCCGCAAGGATCAGGAGCGTGGCAGATGAGCTTTTCAGATGAGATGAAACAACGGTATCCTGAGCTTTACAGCTCCCTTATTTCCGCCCGGGCAGGGGGGAAACTTGCCCACTCTTTCATGGTCATTTCCGAATCCGAAGAGACCCGGCGGAACTTTGCCCTGCTTCTGGCGCAGATCGCCGCCTGCCCCACCCCCCTGCCTTCCGGAGAACCCGATCTCAGCTGTCCGGTGTGCCGTGCTCTTGCCAAAGGCAGCTATGCGGATCTGCACACCCTGGGTCCCGTAGGGAAAATGTACCAGATCCGGGTGGGGGAACTGGTGAATCCGGAACCCAACACCATCCGCTCTTTTATGAACGGTCTTTACCTCACCGGCAGCACCGACGGCGGCAAAGTCGGGATCATTTCCGAAGCCGACCGCATGAACCGGGAGTCCCAGAACGCCCTGCTCAAAACCCTTGAAGAGCCCCCCAGAGAGACCACATTGATCCTCTGCACCGCCAATCCGGGGGCGCTCCTTGCCACCACCCGTTCCCGCTGCCAGCAGCTGCGGCTGCCGGATCAGGAGCGGATCTTTGACTTTTCAGGCAAAAAAAATGTGGTCAGTGCCATGCACGAACTGGTTTTCAACGGCGTCAACGATCCTGCACGGGCGGAATCCGCCGCTTCAATGCTGATAAAGGTGGCGGAAAATCTGGAAAAAGATGCCCGTGATGAGGTGGGAGACCGCTTTGATGAAGCTATCGCCGCCGCAGAAAATGCGGGGGACAACGCTTTGCGCAAAAGGCTGGAAGCACGGAAAAATGATGAGATATCAGGAGCTTTCATGCGCTGCCGTGCCAAGTTTCTGGGGGTCATTGAAGCCTATTGCTCACAGGTTTTCATGCTTTCCTGCGGCATAGCCCCCGATGCACTGCCCCATCCGGAACTGCTGGAGGAGCTTTCCCCCCTGCCCATGACTGCCGCAGAGCGGGGAGAGTTCGTCCTCAAACAGGCTGAGGAGCTCTGCCGCACTTTGAACTACAATGTCAATCTGGAACTGGCGCTGCGCACCTTTGCACTACAGCTGGCTCTCTGACAGGGGCACAGCTTTTCATGTTTGACGGCGTCTTTACCATACACCCTTCCCCCCGGCGCAAACGGGTGGGGTTCCGCTTCAACGACTCAGGCGTCCTTGAAGTCCACGCCCCAGCCGGACTCTCTGAAACACAGCTCAAAAAGATCATTGACGGGAATCTTCCCCTCATAGAGAGAGCCCGCCGGGATCTTTTACAGCGCACGCCCCCCTTGCGCCGTTACTACCGGGAGGGGGAACTCTTTTCCCTGTGGGGCAGGGAACTGCCCCTTGTTTTCTCAGAAAGGCTGCTCCTTGTATGTGATGACAGGATCCTCGTTCCCCGGGGAGAACCGGCACAGGTCAGGGAAGATCTGGAAAAACTTTTCCGCAGACATGCCCTGAAACTCCTTCAGGAAAAGTGCCGCACAACGGGAACGCCATGGGGTTTGCTCCCGGAATCAGTAGGCATAACAGGCGCCCGCACCCGCTGGGGCAGCTGCAGCAGCAGAAAACACATCAGCTTCTGCTGGAAGATCGTGCTGCTCCCGGAGGAACTCGCCCAATACATCCTCTGCCACGAACTCGCCCATCTGCGCCATCTGGACCACTCAGCTGCCTTCTGGCGCTTGACAGAAGAGCTCTGCCCCGGCGCACTCCTCAAAAGAAAGAAACTCGCCGCCCAGCCCGAACTCTGGCCCCCCATTCCTGCGACGCCCCAATAATGTCCGACAGGTCTGCCATGTCCGGCATGTCCGACCCGTCTTCGTTCCGCTCCGCCGTGGCAAGGAAAGCGCCGTACCAGACACTCATGCACCCCCGGAGCGCTTTCCAGTACCGGGGGGCTCAGTCAAGTGCAAGGGTAAGATCAACGGGGGCGGCGCACCAGTTGAGTCTGACTTTACTCATCCTGGGGACGCTTCACACCTTTGAGCATGATAAGCTGCCTGATCTTCGGACGGTCCACCTGGTACTGGATGCCCGGTTCGGGACTGAAAACAACATAGTCCGGCGTGGAGCGCACCAGAAATCCCTTTTCTCTGGAGCCGCTGTTGAAAATGAGCTCACAGTTTGAGATCCACATGCGGCGGCTCTTGAGAATGGTTTTCTTCCCCTTTCTGACGGTGAAGGTGAAACTCTGGTGGGGCGGATCCCCCAGAGAGTGGAACATGGTCACAGTGTGCTGTCCGGGGGGCAGATTGTCGATGGTAAAGTCGGCAGTGGATTCAGCCCCCTCTTCCAGAGGACGGGTAATGCCCAGAGATTTCTTTCTGAAAAAGACCTCCACCCCGGCGGGCTGGATGTTGAAAACCACACTGCCGGTGCTGCTGCCAAGGGTGTAATGGCGCCGGTCAGTGGCTCCGGGAGCGATCTGCACCTTTGTTTCAAGAGGATCGTATCCCGGGGCAAGGAGTTTCACCCGGCAGATCCCGGGCTCCAGAGCCTCCACGGTGCAGGGAGTCACGCCCCGTTTGACACCGTTGACAAAAACCTCCGCCCCGGAAGGCTCAGAAGTCACCCGGAGACCGCCCGGTTTCTGCCCCAGTTTGACATGGAGCCTGCCTTTACGCCCCTTGGTGAGACGCACATTGCGCTCTTCGGGATTGCATCCGGCACGCTCAAGGCGGATCACATATTTCCCCTCTTCCCGTTCCAGAGTAAAGGGAGTCACACCCACATCTTTGCCTTCAACGACCACTTTGGCAGCAGAAGGAGATGAGGTGATAACAAGAGAGCCCATATTGGAGTCAAGATCCACACTGACCGCCTGAGGGCGTTCGCTGGTGATTTCCCACTCCACAGGGACTCCGGCATAACCGGGCATGGCAAGGTCGGCACGGTATTTTCCGGCGGGGAGATCCCGGATCACCAGAGGGGTGATGCCTCTGGAGTTTCCATCCATCGTGACCGTTGCACCTGCGGGGGTGCTCCTTATCAGCACGGAACTGCGCACAGGAACAAGGGCAGGATCAAAGGTGCACTTGGCGCCGCTGACATTTACAGTACGGTACTCTGTACGGTATCCGGGGGCGGAAAAACGCATGTTGTAGGTTCCGGGGAGAAGACCGATACGGCTCTTATTGATCTGAATACCGTCAATAACGCAGGAGACACCCTGGGGACCGCGGATCTCGAAAACTGTCCGCTTGCTCTCTTTTTTGCCGCATGAACACAGCAGCAGAGCCCCTGCAAGAAACAATAATGCAATCCTTTTCATCATCTTCTCTTCTTCCTTAAAAGCTGTTCGATCTTGATCATACGCCGTTTGATGACACCGTAGCGTGGGGATTCCGGTTCAGTCAGATCCATCATCTGCCGGAAAATGGGTTTCATCGCTTCAAAAGAGCGCAGGTGCAGAAGTTTCTTGAACTCTGTTTCCAGAGCGTCGATAAGCATTTCACGCTCTTTGACTGCCTCTGCCAGTTTTTCTCTTGCCTCGTTCCACTGGGGCGGTTTTGGGGAGAACTGTTCCAGAGACTCCACGGCGACCTTGTAGTTTTTGATCGCCATGCGCAGATTGGTGGCTCCGGCACGGCGGTTGGCGTAAAGATCTTCGGCGGAGCTGAAAGCCTTTTTGGCAACCTCGATCAACTCCGCAGGCGTCATGGAAATGGCTTTGACTCCGAAAGTCTCAGTCAAAGTGAGCACAGCTTCTTCCACCGCTTCAAACTCCTGTGCCGCAAACTTGCCGATGGCAGTCGTCCGGAAGATCCTGCTGCCGTCAGCAACGGTCAGACGGCGGACAACGCTCTCATCCCGTTCAGAAGCCTTGCCGCCGGAAGCGTAGATCCCGGACTGGCGGATCACTTGACGCAGCTCTTCAACGCTCTCAGGCGAAAGGGGCACCTCACGCTCATAATGGCGGCGTGAAGCGATATCATCAATGGTAAAGAGCACCTTGTACTCATATTTGCTCTGAGGGGTATTGGACTCTGGATCGCTCTTTGCCTTATCCTTCTTCCCCTTGGCACGGAGAGTTCTGAGATCGAAAGAGAAGCGGAACACATTATCTTTTGCATAGACCTCTTTTTCATACTTGAGATCCAGGATCTGTTCGCGCTGAACACCTTTTTTGCGTCCTTTATCAGGATTCATATAGCTGAAAACAGAACTCAGCACCATGATCACCACGCAGGCAAGCACCGTGTAAAAAATAATGTTGGAGCGTTTTTTCCGGGTGTCGTTCCCGCTGTCCGGAGCAGCAGCAGATGAGGAAGAATCTTTTCCGGCACGGCCTTTGCCGCCGAAAAGGGGACCGGAAAGTTTTTTGATATCCACTCCTGAAACAGTCTTCGGGGACTCCTCAGGTGCGGTCTTTTCACCCTTTTCCGCCTCAGCTGCCGGAGGAGGTGTTTGAAACAAAGCGCCGGACTCCTTGAGTTCGGGCAGCTCCGTTTTCGCAGGAGGCGCAGAGATGATGGGGTTGAAGATCACCCGGGCGGGCTCCTGACTCATGTCGCTTAAACTCAAAACGTTTTCGCCGATGATGATTTCGGTCCCCTCGGTCAGAGGAGCAGAGCCGTCAATGCGTTTTCCGTCGATCTTGACGCCGTTGGTGCTGTTGAGGTCACTGACGATCCAGCTGCCGCCGGGGAGCTGTTTGATTTCAGCGTGGCAGCGGGAAACACCATCTGTATCAAGGATCAGCTGGTTGCCGCCGTCCCTGCCGATGGTGACAACGGGGGAGTTGCTCCGAAACTTCTGCCCCTTGTATGGTCCATCCACAATCGTTATTTTCATATTCTTCTTTCTTTCCGGAAGGTCACAAGATTTTCTGCTTTAAGCGTATTCTTTTTTATTACTTTGTCATCCAAAGATGTACACTATCAAAATTAGCATAACAAAGGGCATTTGTCAAGTCTGCCACACCATTTTCCCATAAAAAGGGCTGATTATTTTTCTTCCGCTGCAGGAACCGGGGTCAAAGCCATTCTGACTTCGGCGTCGGTCAGGCGCCGCCACTGTCCCCGGGGCAGATCACCCAATTCAAGGGTGCCGACGGTCAACCGTTCCAGCTCCAGAGTAGGCGCCCCCAGAGCGGCGGTCAAACGGCGGATCTCACGCTTTTTGCCCTCGTTCAAATGGAGTTCGTAGCGGCATCCTCCCAGAGAACGCACCGAAAGCACCCGGAGCAGTTCCCCTTCATCCTTTATCCCTCTGACCATCTGCTTTCGGGCTTCGGGGGTCAGTTCGGAAGCCAGACGCACCACATAGCGCTTGACGATTCTGTATTTAGGGTGGGTCAACTGCGCCACAAAGTCACCGTCGTTGGAAAAAATAATGAGTCCGCAGCTCTCTTTGTCAAGGCGTCCTGCCGAAAAGAGGCGCACCGGGGGGGCGGGGACGATAAGATCCAGAGCCTTCAAAGGGGCGTGGGGATCGGAAGCTGTACACACATAGCCCACCGGCTTGTTGAGCATGACATACCACTTTTCGGAAGTATCCGGGATCTCCAGTGGACGGCGGTCAAAGGCAAGGCGCATCCCCGGTTCAATGCGTTCCGCAGGATTCATGCACACTTTGCCGTTGATCCGGACTCTTCCGGACTTGATGGCTGTCACAGCGGCGCGGCGTGAAAGGAACGCCGCCTGACTGATGATCTTTCCTAAAGTTTCAGCCATTTTTACTCTCCCGGTTCGGAATAGATGATAAGGGCTTTGGCTTCCTTGCATCCGGGTGCCAGTTCGGCGCGGTGGGGGATCTTTGCCTTGAGGTAGACGGTCCCCCCCGGTGAAAGGAGCTGACTTGAGTTGTTGTCGTAAACGAAAAAGCGCACCTCGCCTGACTGGAGCACAAAAAACTCTTCCGTCTCATGTGCCATAAAGTCACGGGGGGACTCGGTATGGTGGTACTCCACCACAAAGGGGTCCATCTTTTTTCCTGAAAGTCCTCCAGCCAGAGAGAGATAACGCATACCGTACTCCTGACTGTCATCCCGCTGGAGCTCCAAACCGTCGGAAACTGTGCCGAAAACGAACTCCGCGGACTTGCCGGGAGCTTCAAAGAGGCTCTTGAGATCCACCTCAAGTGCCTCGGCGATCCGGTTGAGGGCTTTGAGCGAAGGGGATATGCGGAAATTTTCCACCTGAGAAATAAACCCCTTGCTGAAACCGCTGCGCAGTGCCAGCTGTTCCACAGTGAGCCGCCTTTCAAGTCTCAGGCGGCGGATGGTCTGGGAAAGTTCCAGTAGATTCATATTTCCAAGTCTCTTCAGCTGAGAGCCTGAGCCGCCTCTTCAGGGGAGGCGACTTCAACGATCCTGTATCCCTGTTCAGAGAGCTGTTTCTTCTGGAATCCCAGATTCTTGTTCATCTGCTGAATAAGGATACCCTTGCCCTGAGCACGGAAGGTGTTGCACACCTTCTGCAAAGATGCCACATCGCTCAGGGTGAAGGAACGGCGGTAGAGGACGGCGATCTTCTCGGCGCGTCCGGGGATGTCGAATCCCCCTTCGATGAGAGCGCCGATCATCCGCTCAAAGCCGATGGAAAATCCGCAGGCGCACACATCGGAGCCGATGTATTTGCCGATCATCCTGTCATAGCGGCCGCCGCCGGCGATGGAGATGCCCTTGAAACTTTCGGCACGGATCTCAAAGATGGTTCCGGTATAGTATCCCATGCCCCGGACCAGAGTGGGGTCAAAGACAAACTTTGTATCCTCAGCAGCGGTCAGTTCCCGGACGGTGGAAATGATCGCCTGCAGATTTTCGCCGGTGCCTTCAGGGAGCACCTCTTTGAGGGTCTCTGCGCAGAAACTGAGAGTGTCTTGAGCCTTCTGGAGCTTATCAAAGAAGTCATAATAGCAGTCCACAGACTCCTGAGTGTATCCGGCATCCAGAAGCTCCTGCTTCACCCCTTCGGAACCGATCTTGTCGAACTTGTCAAGAATGATCAGCACATCGCCGTGGCTCTCTTCAGGGAACTTGCAATAGTCCATCATCGCCTTCAAAAGACGGCGGTCGTTGATGAGGACGGTACAGCCCCGGACGCCCGCTTTGTCAAGGAAGGTGGTGGTGGCGTGGATCAATTCGATTTCCGCATTGCAGCTGCTGTCACCCAATATGTCGATGTCGCACTGGGTGAACTGACGGAACCGCCCCTTCTGAGGACGGTCTGCACGCCACACGGGACCGATCTGCATGGCTTTGAAGGGCAGCGTCAGTGCAGAAGCGTTGTTGGCATAGTAACGCGCAAGTGGCACAGTCAGATCGTAGCGCATACCGGAGTCCACCAGATCGCTTTCGCTGCCGGAAAGGGCATTGCCCAGCTTCTCGCCCCGTTTGAGGATCTTGAAGATCAGCTTTTCGTTTTCACCGCCCTGCTTGCTGCTCAGGTTTTCAATGTGCTCCATGCAGGGGGTCTCGATAAGAGAGTACCCGAAAGAGCGGTAGGTGGATTTGAGAAGATCCAGCAAGTACTCACGGATCTCGTTTTCGGCAGGGAGGATATCCCTCATTCCTTTGACAGTCTGTTTGACGAACATCTTTTGTAAATCCTGTTGATATGCCGGAAAACTCAAAAGTTCCGGCGGATAAATAATTTATATCAGAGAGCCAGCATTTTTTCAATGGGCTTGACGGCTTTTTCCATGATTTCGGGGGGCAGCACGATCTCGTGCTGACCGTATTTGAGAGCATCCCTGAGATCTTCAAGGGTGATCTTTTTCATATCGGGGCAGAGGATCTCAGGAGCAAGGGGGATGAACCTTTTGCCGGGATTCTCTTTTTTGAGCCGGTGGAGAAGCCCGCTTTCAGTGGCGACCACGATGGTATCTTTGGGGCACTCTTTGACAAATTTCAGCATCCCGGCGGTGCTCAAAGCGGCATCGGCTTCGGCGACACATTCGCTTTTGCACTCAGGGTGGATAATGACGGCGGCATCAGGGAAGAACTCTCTTGCCCCTTTTATCATTTCAGGCGTCACCTGATCGTGGATGGGGCAGCATCCGTTCCAGAGCGCCATTTCGGTGCCCAGAGTGTTGTTGACATTGGTTCCCAGATTGCGGTCGGGCAGAAAGACGATCTTTTTTCCCTCAAGGGAACGGATCACCTTTTCAGCATTGCCGCTGGTGCAGCAGATATCCACCTGTGCCTTGGTTTCGGCAGTGGTGTTGACGTATGCGGCAAAGACCGCATCGGGGAATTCAGTGCGCCACGCCCTGACCTGTTCGCCGTCAGCCATGCGCGCCATGGGGCAGTCGGCGTCCGGGTTGGGGAGCAGCACTGTGGAGTCAGGAGAAAGCAGCTTGGCAGTCTCAGCCATGAATCTGACACCGCAAAAGACCATAAGGGGGGCTTTGGCATCCCGGGCTTTGATGGAAAGCTCAAGAGAGTCGCCGGTGAAGTCGGCAAGATCCTGAAGCTCCGGGCGCACATAGTTGTGGGCAAGGATCAGGGCGTTGCGTTCCGCCTTGAGTGCTTTGATCTCTTCTGTAAGTGTCATAAAAGCATCATCTCCTGTAATTAAAAAACGGGGGGCAGAAAAACAGCCCCCCGGATCTTGTTTGTTTTTCAGTCCACCCGGACCAGTTCGATTTCGGGATCCAGCTCATTGCGCAGGATATTTTCCAGACCGCCCTTGATGGTCATGGCGGCGTGGGGACAGTGTCCGCAAGCCCCCCGCAGACGCAGCTGAACGGTTTTGCCCTCGATAGCGACGATCTCAAGGTCGCCGCCGTCGGCTTGAAGGTGAACGCGCAGCTCATTGAGCCGGTCGGTGATTTTTTTTGCAAGATCATCCATGATATAATAATCCTTCTGTTGATAACCTTATTTTTCCACGGGAACCACGATACCGCGCATAATCACGTTCTGGCAGAGCATGAAGATCAGGAAGGTGGGGATGGAGGCGATGATCAGTGAAGCATAGATCACAGCCTGACAGCTGGACTGCTGCAACTGATACAACCAGGGCATCAGGGTCCACATGTTCTGGTCCTGACAGATCAGAAGAGCCATCATGAAGTTGCTGTAGGCATGGGTGAAGGCGTTGAGAGCGATCACAGCCAGAATGGGCTTGGAAAGGCTCATGGTGATCTGGAGGAAGATACGGGTCTCGGAGGCACCGTCAAGCATGGCGCTTTCGTACAGCTCCTTGGGCAGGGAGTCGAAGAATCCCTTGAGCAGGAAGATGCTGTATCCGTTGGCAAGACCGGGCAGAACCAGAGCGCCGAAGGTGTTCAGCAATCCCAGCTCACGCATCATAAGGAAGTTGGGGATCTGAGTAACCATCTGGGGGAATGCCATGGTCAGCATGAGGAAGAGCAGGATCTTGTAGGTGGAGGGCAGCTGGAAGCGGCTCAGAGCGTAAGCAGCCAGGGGGTTGAAGGTCAGAGCGCAAAGCACTGCCAGCACACAGTAGATCACAGTGTTGATCACACCGCGGCCCTGAAGGGCGATGTAGGCGAACACAGTCTTGAAGTTACGGGTCATGAACTCCCAGCGCTGGTGGGATTTGTCAGCCATGATCTTGGTGTAGTGATACTCCCACTGGGGGATATTGACCTGAGCAAAAGAGGTGTACTCGGTGTCCAGAGCCTTGTTCATTGCGGCAACGGTCTTGTACTTTTCTTTCAGGAAGTCACGGAAGATGAACTCAACACTGCAGAGGTAAATGCTCTTGGCAGGAGCCTTGTAAAGTTTCTTGCCGGCGGGATCGAACCAGCCCTTGAGGTATTCGCCGAAGTCGGAGATCCGTGCGCCATGGTAAGGAGCAGGAATCTCGGTAGGCAGCTTGATCTGGGCAAAAGATTTGTAGTTTGTGCGGTAGATCTTGTTGAGACTGGAAATGTTGTGATATTTCGCCTTGAGGAAAGCCTGATAGTGGGGGTTCTGAGCAGCATCCACACGGACCCAGAAGAGGTTCAGGATCTCGCGGACGAAGAACTCCCAGTCCTCCTGTTCCTTTTTGGTTCCATTGGCAGGGAAGCGGCGGGTCAGCTCAAAGTCCTCGTAGGACTTGTAGTTGGTCTTGTGGGATTTGTTGTAGTTGGCAATTTCTTTGCTGTACTGGGGGAAGAGGAAGGATCCCTTGAAGAAGCCGGAGGCATTGCAGTAGATCCTGTGATGCTTGGGAGCGGTGCTCTTGTGCATGTACCACTCTTCGTTGTACTTGACCGTGGGGTTGGGAACGGTACGGCGGGCAGTGAAAGGCTGCTCGTTGACCATGAGAGCGTTCCAGGTTGCAAACTCAGTTCCCTTGGCATCATTCATAGCGCCCAGGTCGCCGTTGAACTCCTCAAAGAGAGCATCCTTGTAGTTACGGAAGTTCTCAGGACGGGTGTTGTTGGAAACAGTTGCGTGGCTGTGTCCCAGCATGTAGTAGTAGAAGGGGAAATTCTTCTTGCTCAGAAACTCTTCCCAATCCTTGCAGAGCTTTTCCTTCAGATCAGTGGGAAGCTCAAGCTGACGGAAATCGTGCATGGGCTTGTTGTAGAGCATCTGGGCGGTAACGATAGCTTCGTTGAAGAGTGAAGCCACCGTCTTGCGGTAATAGGCAGCATCATCCACCAGATAGGAGGGGATGAGTTTCAGTTCGGAAACGTCTGTCGTTGATTTGCCGGTACCTGAGATCATCAGCCAGAAGGGATAGATCATGGTCAGAGCACCCAGAGTCAACACCAGATAGATGGACCAGATAAGGCACCGGACTTTCAGGCTTTTGCGGCCGATCGTTGAAATAATACTCATGTTGTATAATCCTTATATGATTGTTATTTCTTTTCAGTGGCACCGGCGTTCTTGAATTCCACCTTGGAAAGGATCTGGAGCTGATAGACGGTGAAGCCGATCAGGATGAATGCCAGCATCCATGCCGCAGCAGTAGCAGGACCAAAGTTCAGATAGGTGAAAGCCTTGTACCAGATGTAGAGACCGGCGGTCTCAGTCTTGGTTGCGGCGTCACCACCGGTCATAACCAGGATGTTACCGGTAGAGGCGTACCAGGAGCTGATAAAGGCACCGACAAAGTTGATGACGATAAGAGCCTTCAAGGTGGGGAACACAACGAAGAGGATCTTGTCGATAAAGGTGGCACCGTCGAGGTCGGCGGCTTCGTAGTAGTCCTCAGGAATACCCTTGAGAGCTGCCAGATAGATCAGACATCCGGGACCCATACCAGCCCAAACCATGGGGATCACACATGCGATCATAGCGGTGTTGGGGTTGAAGAGCCAGCGGTAGGGTTCGCTGTTGGTCTGGATCAGACGGGGGAAGAACTGTGAAAGAGTCTGCCCGATGGATTCGTGTCCGGGGAAGAGGACGGGGAAGGCAAGAGCACTCACCGCACCGAAGAGGACGAAACCGACGATGATGAAAATAACCATCACGCTCCAGAGACGGTAGAAGGCAAGACGGCGGGCGAACATGAAGCAGATGATCAT
>JAZODE010000120.1:0-21631 GCA_045596885.1 Victivallaceae bacterium | reverse complement strand
TCAAAAAATGGCAAAGATGCCATTCGCAAAGAGCTGTAAAGGGTAGTTTGAGGTTGCTACCTGTAAGGTAACAGCCGAAAACGCTCCCTTTAACAGATCGAAGCGAGGGCGCTTTGACAATTTTGAGGAGTTTTGAAATTGGCTCGAGGGATAATATAACATTGCAAAAGAATTTTTTCAATTCCTGTACAGATGTTTTTTTCAGTGAAATGAAGCTCCTCCCACACTTTCTGTTTGAGGTGCGACAATAAAAAAGTGCCGCTCCTGCAAGAGGTAAGCGGCACTTTCGTTTCTCTGTCAGAAAGATCAGACGTCAACTTCGCAGTTGAGTTCACTGGATTTGTAGATGGCATCCAGCAGTTTCATGGCAACCACGCCCTGTTCACCAGTGGCGGGAACTTCGCCCTTGCCCTGAACGGCGTTGCAGAATTTGCGGAGTTCGTCGGCAAAACCTTCATCCTTCTTGTCATACTGCAGAGTGATGTCGGCAATGCGGTTGTCAAATTCGGTGCAGAGAACGGGATCGGCTTCAAGATCCATCTTGATACCGCCCTTGTCGCCCAGCAGTTCGACGTAGCATTCATCCTTGGCATTACAAGCCCAGGCAACTTCAAAGGAAAGAGTGGTCTCAGCGCCGAAACGGACCATACCGGCGGCGTAGTCATCCACATCAAAGACACCATCGGCTTTCGGGGGGCCTGCCCACATGCTCACATAGTGGTAGTCATTGATGGGATTGCCGAACTTGGAATAGGTCTTGGCACTGACTTTGGTGGGGTTCCATTTGTCGGAAAGCCACATGACAAGATCCAGGAAATGAACGGCAATGTCAATGAGACCGCCGCCGCCGGAACGGGCTTTGGTGGTGAACCAGCCGCCCAGACCGGGAATACCACGGCGGCGGATCAGTTTCACGCGGATCTGATAGATTTCGCCCAGACGACCGTTTTCGATCACCTCTTTGATGAGACGGGCGGAGGGTTTTTGACGCCAGACCATACCCATCTGCAGCTGTTTACCGGCAGCATCCCGGGCGGCGATGATCTGTTTGCCCAGTTCAGCAGAAAGAGTCATGGGTTTTTCAAGCATGACATGTTTTCCGGCGTTGAGTGCGGCAATGGCAATGGGGGCGTGCATATCGTTGGGAACGCAAACGCTTACGGCATCGATTTCGGGATCAGCCAGAAGATCGTTGTAGTCTGCGTAGGTTTTGGCAACTTCGTGGGTCTTGGCTTTCTCAGCCAGACGATCGGGCAGGATGTCGCACAATGCGACCACTTCAGCGTTTTCAACTTTGGCGTAGTTGTTGGCATGGACGGAGCCGATGGTACCGACACCGATAATACCGATTTTAACTTTGTCACTCATGTTGTTTTTCCTTCAACTTGATTTTTTTAAGGCTCCGGAAAATGCCGGATCCCTTGTGCTCTTATTTAATTTAACACCGTAAAACGGAATTACAAGGGCTCAGAAAAAAAAATACAATTTTTCTTGACAATTTTTCATCCTTATGGTATATTGAGAAGCTGACAGGCTAAAGAGGCAATTTCAAAACTCCTCAAAATTGTCAAAGCGCCCTCGCTTCGATCTGTTAAAGGGAGCGTTTTCGGCTGTTACCTTACAGGTAGCAGCCTCAAACTACCCTTTACAGCTCTTTGCGAATGGCATCTTTGCCATTTTTTGAATGACTTTTGAAATTACCTCTAAAAATAATAAATTTAAGGAAAAAACGATGACAAAACTTGAGCGCCTTGAAAAAATCGATCCGCAGCTGATCCGTATCCCCTGCGGCGACGGCAATATACTTGTTTCAAACACCCTGCAGGGCAGGATCATGGCTGAGATCAAAGGAACTTTGATCCACCGCTTTGAAGCGGATCTGGCGGAAAATCCCGATCCCGACAATTTCAACAATCTGGGGGGCAACTCCCTGTGGCCTGCTCCGGAAGGGGGCGATTTTGCTTTCAACTATCCGCCTCAGGGGGATTGGTATGTTCAGGAGGGGATCAACAAACTTCAGAATACCGTTCTGGAAAAGGGGGAGGGATTCATCGTTATCGGCAAAGAGTTTCCCCTTCTCAACCGCAAAGGCAATACTTTGCAACTCACACTGCGCCGCCGAGTCGAAGCGGTTGCTTCTCCGGATTATGGCGTGGAGTCTCTGCGTTATCACACCTTTGAAACTCTGACTTTGTCCGAGCCCTGTCCTTTGGATAAAGGCGTCATTTCCGCCTGGTCCCTTGAACAGCTCCCCGGTGCCGCAGGCATTGTGGGATTCGGCAAGTGCGCTAAAGGCGCTGAAAAGGGGATCAACACCGACTTTTACGGTGATCCTCTGAAACGCATGAGCTTTGAAGGGGAATGGTTCCGTTTTGATCTGGGTGGTCCCAACCGTCTGCAGATCGGTATTTCCTCAACATCTGCTCCTGAATTTATCGGTTCTTTTGATCCTTCAAGAGGCGTTGCGGTCTTGCGCTGGACTCCTGCCCGGAATGACGGAAAGTACATCAACTTTGCCGACAACGACCAGAAAAACGGCGCCTTTTCCGCTGCTGACCAGTTCAGTATTTTCAACGGTTCAGAGGAGCTGGATTTCCATGAGCTTGAAACTCTTGCTCCTATGACCCTTGACGCTCAGGGCAATGTGACAGGGAGTGAACTTGAGTCTGAGACCCTTATCCTCAAGGGGGATAATGAAAAAATCATCAATATCCTGACCGGCACTTTCAAAGTTCCCGCCTCTTTCTTCTGCTGATTTTATGGAATTTTTTGATATTCACGCCCATATCTTTCCGCCCCATGTGGCAGAAAAAGTCATTGCGCAGCTGGAAGGGTACTACGGTTTCAAATGGGAGGGCACCGGTGTCTATGAGGATCTCATTTCTTCAATGGATGAAGCCGGTGTCCGCCGCTGCACCATCTTTTCCTGTGCCACCAAGCCGGAACAGGTGGAAACAGCCAATACTTATCTTGCGTCACTTCAGGAAAAATTTCCGGAGCGCTTCTGCTGCTTCGGGACCATGCACCCGGCATATCATGACATCCCCGGAGAACTGAAACGGTTGAAATCAATGGGGCTTAAAGGCTTGAAGATCCATCCCGATTTTCAGCGTATCAACATCGACGATCCGGGAATGATCAAGATCTACGATCTGGTGGGGGATTCATTGCCTATGCTGTTCCACATCGGCGATCCCTATCAGGATTACTCCGCCCCCAAACGGCTGGGGCGGGTTCTGGATATGATGCCCCATCTCAAGGTCATAGCCGCTCATCTGGGGGGATACCGTGCCTGGGCTGAAGGAGAGAAATATCTGGTTGGCAGAGATCTCTGGCTGGATTCTTCAAGCACCATCGGTTATCTGCCGCCTGAAAAGGCAAAAGAGATCATCCTTGCCCACGGCTGCGATAAGGTGCTTTGGGGGAGTGATTACCCTGCAAGAAGGCACAATAAAGCTGTGGAAGATATCAAACTTCTGGGGCTTACTACTGAACAGGAAGAGATGCTCTTTTACCGGAATGCGGAAAAGTTGCTTTTTTCCACAGACTCCAACACCTGATCAACGCTGATTTCTGCAACACAACGGCAGATCCCATTATCCATATACGGACAGCGCCAGAAGCAGTTTTCACAACTGCATGGTGTACTGACTGCCACCGGAGGACGGACGCCCGGGGGCAGATGTTTCTGTTCCGGATAAGGCAGAAACCATCCCGGCTGTCCCCGCCCTGAAATGGCAAGCGCCGGGACGCCGGACATGGCAGCAAGGTGGATACCGCCGGTGTCATTCCCCAACGCGCATCGGGCATGAGAGACAACGCCTGCAAACTCTTCAAGAGACAAGTCTGCCTCGACAGCTCTTTTTTCCGGGGGAAGCATACGGGCGATACACTCCATCTGCTCTCTTTCAGCCGGCGTTCCGGTAATCAGGTAAAAAGGAGCATCAAGGGCATTGAGGAGTTTGCCCCACTTTTCACTTTGCCAGCAGCACTTTTTTCCTTTGCCGCTGCCGGGGAATACGCAGACATAATCCCGGGAACGGAGTTTTTCAGGGGGAGAAAACAACCCGTCGAGCCATGGATTTTCCGTTTCGTACTGACTGTTGCACTGACAGGCAAAACGGGCATTGCGCTGGAGTTCATGTTCTCCGGGGAGGTATTTTACCTCTGCGGCACGGGAGGAGGAAAAAAGTTTCAACAGCTTGGGCTGCAGATGGAAAGAGGTCGTTTCAAAATGCACTGTTTCCTGCGGCGCGGCTGCCATTGAGATAAGCTCTTCAACAAAAAGCTCCCGGTAAAAGCGGGGCTGGTACACACGCTTTACCTTTAATGAATGTACCGCATCAAGCATTTGTGAACGGTAACGGGGATCATTCAAAAACTTTCCGGGATTGAGGGGGAGGATCTCTGCGTCCGGAAATATCTTGACACACAAAGGCGCCCAAAGTTCATTGACGAGAAAATAATTTTTTTCACATCCGGAAAAGAAGGCTCTCGCGTAGGGCGCGAAAAGGGCAAAGTCTCCGATACGGTCAAGGCGGATCACCAGATTGCCGCTTCTTTTGCCTGACGGCAAAGAGCGCATCTTTGCAAGACAAAGATCCTTGAGAAGTTGAAACTTTTGAGAGGACTTCATCTTTGACACTCCTGTGGGAGCATAAGAAAGTCCTTCAACTTTCCGGCATTGGCTTCAAGAGACCAGCCGGCAGCCTTATTTCTTGCTGCTGTACCCATTTGCTTTCTCAAAGCTGCGTCTGCTGCAAGTTTCTGCAGACAGCTGCACCACTCTTCGGGGGAACTGCACAGGAATCCGCTCTTCCCGTCTTCGATCACCTGACAGTTTTCCCCTACGGGAGCCCCGAGAGACGGGATCCCCGCGGCGGCATACTGGATCAGTTTATAGGCAGATTTGCCTCTGGCAAAAGAGTCATCAGGCAAAGGCATGATGCCAATGTGGGAGCGGCTGATAAGTTCTGCTTCATTGGCTTCGCTCCACTCCACGCTTCTGCTGGGGACTCCGGGCAGGGAACCCCAGGAGCTTTTGCCGATCATCAGCAATTCAAAGTCACAGCACTCAGCCATTTTTTTCAAAACACTCCGAAACGATGTCAGGTAGTGGAATGTGGCAGGGGATCCGATCCAGACGACGGTAAAACGGTCAAACTTTGCTTTGGGGGCTCTGTCGTAACATTCAAGATCTATGGCGGTCGGTATTTTTAATATGTTCCCATTGAGATTTTTAAAACGCTCAACGATAAGATCGTTGGCGGCAACGACGCCCGAAGCATGTCTGACGAGGGTATCGTATTTATTTTTCAGAGTAGGGAGTTTTGCATATTTTTCCCAGACCGGATCATCAAAGTTGAGAAAAAAAGGGCGTTTTTTCAATGCCGCCAGATCACACCATGCCCAAAGCATGGGGAAGAGTTCGTATTCGATAAACAAAGGAACATTGTGCGGAACAAGTTTCAGAGCCTTCCCCGTACGCAGTATGCCGCGGGGAATGGAACTCCAGGGGCGTCCTTTGCCTGCGTAAAGACGCTCCAGATAGGCGGAATCAAAAAAGGAGTGTATGCCCACCTGTATGCCAGCTTTTTCAAAAAAGGGCTTGTATTTGAAAAAACGCAGTCTGCTTGAGGCGCCGTTTTCTGCATAGCGGCAGAATATTTCCAAATGTCTCTCTGAAGTCATTTGTATCTTGCCAGCATTTTTGAAAGCTGTTCGCGTAAACCGATGAGACGCTTCTGTTGAAAATCTGCAAACGCCCGTTCTCCGGGGACGCTTTGGGAGAGGTGCTCCAGATAGTTGTGCAGCTCCAACAGATCACAGAGAGCTCTTTTGCCGAGACAGCGCTTCAGAGCAGTGTTCTTATGGTCAACATCCAGAAAGTCTGCACATCTTGCCAGAAGTTTTGCGTATGCACAACCCACCGGGAGCGCAGCAAATTGGATTTGAGGCGTTATGGCACAATGAAGATTCCATTGAGAGGCGAGAGCGTCGATGGACTCAACGATATACTCTCCCGGGCGTCTGCATTCTTGAAAATCCCCGGTGGAACGCTCTTCATCATCTTCCTGAAGCTGCAGATAACTCCAGGGGGGGATGACATTGGAGTTATCCGGCGTTTCCGGCAGCAGATCACCTTGGGCTGCGATAGTACTGCTGATCATCTCCTCTTCGCCGGGAAGATCCAGACACAAAGGGAGTGTGCGGAAATAGCAGTTGATCCGGCGTTCGTCGCGCCGGATCTCCTGTTCCCAGCGGAACTCATCCCAATTGCGGTGATGTGTACGGGGAGTGCTCATTGATCCTTTTGAGAAGCGTTGTCCAGCTTTGCCAGATCATCAGCAGCCGGAGCATCGCCCCAGAGGCCTTCCAGATTGTACCGTTCGCGCATTTCAGGCGTCATCAGATGGACCAATACACTGCTGAAGTCGATCAGATTCCACCCCCCGGTCCCGACGCCGTCGGTGCGTGTGGGGTGAAGTTTGTACTGATCGCGGACCCGGCGTTCCAATTCCGAACAGAGGGCATGAAGCTGAGGCTCTGAGTTCGCCGTGGCGATCACATAGTAATCTGCAATTGACGAAACTGCCCCCACTGAAATGACTTTTACATTCTCAGCCAGCTTGTCATCGGCGCACTTTGCGCAGAATTCAGCCAATTCCTTCGGGGTGGGCATCGTCACATTTTCTTTCGTCATCTTGAACTCCTTATATTGTGGTAAAGACCGTGCCGCCGGCAGTACTCTGCCACAGGCTCCGGTGTCATAGATATAATATTATCCCAATTTGCTGATTTTTCCATTGAAAATCTCAGGTTTGTTGAAGATATTTCAAAAAATTTTCCGTCAAGGCATCCGTCAAAGAGCTTTTGGGCAGTTCCCGGGGAGAAATGTTTCTCCAATGCTTCCATTGTCACATCGTATCCCGGACGGGGGTATGTCAAAACCTCAAAGCGTTCAGCCAGCTCCTGTGCCCGGTACCATGTGTGGAGTGTCAAAAGGGAGTCTGCGCCGATGAGAAGCTGAAATTTTTCTTTGCCGGGAGCATTCAAATCCTCCAGAATATCAAAGGTGTATGAAGGCTCCTTGCGTCTGCGGTACTCCAAATCTGAAACAATGTGCCCTTTCAAGCCTGCTGTCAACAGCCGGACCATGTTGTATCTGTGGAAGAAACTTTCACGGCGTCCATTGAGTTTGTGGGGCGGCAGAAAGGCGGGAGCCCACAGCACTTTGCTGCATCTGCCGGAGCGCAGAGCTCCCTGAGCAACTCCCAAGTGTCCGGCATGGGGCGGATCAAAACTGCCCCCGAAAAAAACTGTTGACATATTGACTTTTTCCTCAGATACTTTTTGTTCCGGCAGATAAGATAACAGCAAATGGACCGTATTTCAAGATTTTTTCTGAAAAAAAAGCCGTTTTTACTTGACATTTTGTTTTTACAACATATTTTTTAAACAGAGGTGTCTTTGAAAAGATTTCAAGGCTCCATGCAGAAAAAAGAAAACAGGAGTGCTTTTATGAAGAGATTTTTGATCGCAGTATTGTGTGCAGGAGTTATGACCGGAGCTTGGAGTGCAGAGCGCCAATCATCCGGAGTCAAGTGGGAAAAAGATATTCAAAGTGCTCAAAAAAGCCTTAAGGGCGCAAAGCAAAAACACATATTGCTCTATTTTACCGCTCCCGGCTGGTGCGGTCCTTGCCGTATGTTGGAAAAAGGTCCTTTGGCAACGGCAGAATTCGCTGCCGTCGTCCGGAAAAACGCAGCAGTCAAATTGGATTTTTCCGACCGCAGAAAAATTTCAAAACAACAGCAGAAACTCCTGCAGGAATTCAAAGTTGAGGGATTCCCCACTTTGATCGTCCTCAATGCCAATGGGCAGGAAAAGGGACGGATCGTCGGTTATCTCCCTGAGAAGAGTTTTTTTGCGCAGCTTGAAGAGCTGATGTCGGTCAAAGGTAAATCCAAATAAGAGTTTGAGTGCGTATGGTCAGGCGTTTTTTTCTCTGTTGTCTGCTGTTGAGTTTATCTGTGTTCCTGCACGGAGCAGAGCCATTTGAGTGGAAGGCTGAAACTGTTGACGGTCAGTTGGCTGTTACGGTTCAGATCTCTCCCGGTTACTATCTGACACTGGATACCCTTGTCACTGAGATCAAAGATGCCAACGGTAAACTTCCGCCTGTCATTTCCAAACCGCGCCGTCAGGAGATCAACGATCCGGACTCAGGAAAAAGTTACATTCTTCCCGAAGGTGTGTGGAAGTGGGTTTACGGCGGAACGCCGCCTTATCAGGTCAAGGTCGCCTTTCAGGGGTGCCGGAAAGGGGCTCCCGGCGAAGCCGCCGTCTGTCTCATGCCTCAGGAACTGCAGCTGACCGGGATCAAAACGCCAGCAGCTGAGCTTGAGAGCAAGGCAGTCAGGCGCTTTTATCACAACTGGAAAGTCGTCAAACAATATTCCGGAGCAATGGATAAAAAAGAGTTTCTTTCCTTCCTTGAAGGGGAGTCAAAAGCTCTGCCGGAACAGCGGAATATGTTTGCGGATAAATCTCTCTGGCTGGTCATATTGCTGACCATACTGGGGGGGCTCGGACTTAATCTGACTCCCTGTGTGCTGCCCATGATCCCCATCAACCTTGCTATTATCGGCGGCGGCGGTGAAAAGAGACAATGCGTCTTCCGGGGCATCCTTTATGGAACTGGTATGGCGATCGCCTACGGTGTGCTGGGGGCTGTCGTCGTTTATACCGGAAGCAGTTTCGGTGCGCTCAACTCTTCCAGTTGGTTCAATTTCGCTGTCGCTGCGGTCTTTGTGGTGCTTGCCGTTGCCATGCTGGGCTTTTTTGATTTGGATTTTTCCCGTTTTTCAAAAATAACTCCGGGGCAGATCAAAGGTGGAAAAAACATTGCCGCCTTTGTTATGGGCGTGCTTGCGGCTCTCCTTGCCGGGGCGTGTGTGGCGCCCGTTGTGGTGGGAGTCATGCTCTTTGCTGCCGGACTTCATGCAGAAGGCAATGTTTTTGCTCCCTTTATGGGGCTCTTTCTCGGCATCGGTATGGGATTGCCCTGGCCCCTCGCCGCCGCAGGTGTTGGTGTATTGCCCAAACCGGGAAAGTTCATGGTCACAGTCAAGTATCTTTTTTCCGCTTTGATCATCTGCGGCGCCTGTTACTACGGATATCTCGGTTGGAGTCTGCTGCCGGGGAATTTTTCGCCTGAAGCAGAACTTGCAAAATTGGCTGAAGCCGGGAAGAGGGCAAAGGCTGAAAACAAAAAAGTGGTCATTGATTTCTATGCAACCTGGTGTAAAAATTGTATGGCAATGAAAAGAAGTGTCCTCAGTGATCCTGAGGTCCGGCAGGCATTGAAAAAATGCGTTTTTGTCGAATTTCAAGCTGAAAAGCCGGGAGACCCACTGATAGAACCTTTGTTGAAGCTTTGGAAAGTACCGGGATTTCCGGCATTTGTGATTGCTGAGCCTTGAAAAAAACTCTTACGGGTGTTATATTATGAAAATAACATCTTAAACAAATATTCAAATAAGGAGTTTTTATCATGGCCGACGATTTCAAGAGTCAGGAGCTCATGGACAAGATTGTCAGTTTGTGCAAACGGCGCGGATTTATTTTTCCCAGTTCTGAAATTTACGGCGGATTCAACGGTTTCTGGGATTACGGTCCCTACGGCTGCCGCATGAAAAGAGCTGTCGAAGCTCTCTGGTGGCGTGAAATGGTTGAGACCCGCGACAATATCGAAGGTCTTGATTCTACCATCATCGCCAATCCCACCATCTGGAAGGCTTCCGGTCACATCGACCAGTTCAGCGACCTTATGACCGACTGCAAAAAGTGTAAAGCCCGTCACCGGGTTGACCAGATGGAGGATCCCACCACTTGCCCCGCTTGCGGCAGCAAGGATCTGACCGAACCCAAAGAGTTCAATCTGATGATGAAGACCTTTGTGGGCCCTGTGTTTGATGATGAACACATCGCTTATCTGCGCGCTGAATCCTGCCAGCCCATCTTTGTCGATTTCCACAGCGTGCGTATTGCCGCCCGTCAGAAGCTGCCCTTTGGTGTGGCTCAGATCGGTAAAGCGTTCCGCAACGAGATCAACCCCCGCAACTTTACCTTCCGCAGCCGGGAATTCACCCAGATGGAAATGGAGTTCTTCTGCGACGGGGAAGAGGGTATGAAGTGGTTCGAGTACTGGAAGGAACAGCGCATCAACTACTACCGCAACAAACTGGGCTTCACCGATGACTTCATGCGTATTTATGAGCATGAAAAACTTGCCCACTATGCCAAGGCTGCTATCGACATCGAAGTCAAGTTCCCCTTCGGCTGGGGCGAGCTTGAAGGTGTCCACCATCGGGGGACCTGGGATCTTTCCCAGCACAGCAAATTCTCAGGCAACGACTTGAGTTATGTTGACCACGACAACCGCCGCACCCTGATGCCCACTGTTGTGGAAACAAGTGTGGGACTTGATCGTACCATCCTCGCTCTGCTGGGCAAGGCTTATGACGAAGACACCGCCGCCACCAAGAAGGAAGGCATGGAAGAAGATGTGAGAATCGTTCTTCACCTGCCCGCCCTTGTGGCTCCTATCCAGGTGGCTGTGCTGCCCCAGTCCAAGAAACTCAAAGAGAATGCAGAGGCTCTCTACAAGACCATCTCCCGCTATTTCCGTTCTGAATATGACGAAACGGGTAGTATCGGCAAGCGCTACCGCCGTCAGGATGAGATCGGAACCCCTTACTGCGTGACCTTTGACTTTGATTCTCTCAATGACAATGCAGTCACTGTCCGCGACCGTGACACCATGCAGCAGGAGCGCGTCAACATCACCCAGCTGCGTGATTATCTGGAAAACAAGATCGGTTTCTGATTTCCGTAAACACGAAGGGCTGAAAAGATCTTCAATGGTTTTTTCAGCCCCTCTTTTTTAACTGTCTCTTTATCAGGACTTACAGATCATGGCTACCTTGACAACCGGCAAGAATCAGATGGATATGTGCAGCGGTCCGCTTTTCAGCAAGATCGTTGTTTTTGCTATACCTCTCATGCTTTCGACTGCGCTGCAGCTGATTTTTCATGCAATAGATGTCATGGTCATCGGGCATTATGCAAGCCATGAATCCATGGCTGCTGTAGGCGCTACCGGTACTCTCAATGTGATGGTCGTCAATATTTTCGGCGGTCTTTCCGCAGGTGTCGGCGTTTTTGTCGGGCGCTATTACGGAGCCCATGATCAAAGGCGTCTGAGCCGCTCTATCCACACCGGCATGGCGTTTGCTGTCTGGGGCGGTATCGTTGTGACCATATTGGGACTTTTTGCTGTCAAACCCATATTGATCGCTATGCAGACGCCCTCTGAGATCCTGCCCAAAGCGTGTGTTTACTCCTGGATCTATTATTCTGCGCTGCCTTTTCAGCTTATCTACAACATCGGCAGCGCTATCATGCGTGCTGTCGGTGACACGAAACGGCCTTTGTACTACCTGACTATTGCGGGCGTCTGCAATGTGCTGCTCAATTTCTTCTTTGTTATCGTCTGCAAGATGGATGTTGCGGGTGTTGCCGTTGCAACTGCCATATCTCATGTGATTGCCGCAGTTCTGCTGGTTCGTGCCATGCTTAACAACGAGAAAAATATCCGCTTCTACTGGAAAAAGATGGGCATTGACAGCTCTTTGATGAAAGATATGCTGAAAATCGGTATTCCGGCAGCGATCCAGAGTTCCTTTTTTTCTCTTTCCAATCTGATCATTCAGTCCTCCATCAACTCCTTCGGCTCCTACGCCATGGCGGGCAGTACTACGGAAGGCGTTGTGGAGTCCATACTCCATGTCTGTTCTGTTTCCTTCTTCCATACCTCAGTTGCTTTTGTCGCCCAGAATCGGGGTGCCGGTAATTATAAGCGGGTCCTTCACAGCATCTACGGCTGCCTTGCCTGTGCCACAGGCTTGTGTACCATTGTAGGGTGGAGCTTTTATATCTTCGGTTCTCAACTTATGGCGATTTTCAACCCGGATCCCAAAGTCATCGACTGGGCTATGCAGCGGGCTGAAGTCATGTTCACGACCTATATGCTTCTTGGGATCATGGAAACACTCAACGGGACTCTGCGTGCCTTGGGGTATGCTTTCAGCTCTATGATAATCACCCTTTTCGGCGCCTGTATTTTCCGGGTATTCTGGATCTGGACCGTGCTGCCCCACTGGCGCAGTTTCTTCGGACTTTTTGTTTCTTATCCAATCTCATGGATCATGGTGTCATTGCTCAACTGGGCGGTCCTTTATTATGGTCTCAAGATGTTGAGAAAGGAGTTGAAAGAAAAGCAGAAAAAACAGCTTCTTGCCTGATTCGCCAACAGGAAAATATATTTTTGCTTTTTTGCTCTTGAAAAATCTCACAAAATGTGCTAAATTAGTAAAAGCTTCCAGATTTTTTCGTTTTTGTTAAAAGAAAGATGTCTCAAAATGAAAAATTTACTTTGTACAGCGCTCCTGTTGATTTTCAGCCTGAGTGTTTCAGGCGTCCAATTTGATCGCGGAATACGCCAAATTCGTATTTCCGGAAAATCTGATGCGGTCAAAAAAGTTGAGATCGTTATCCCGAAAAAGACTCCCATGCTTAATTTTGCGGCAAAAGAGCTGCAGTCATTCCTGAAAAAATCTTCACAAGTCACATCTGTTGTGGTTTCCAAACCCACTCCCGGAGCTTATGCGCTGATCCTCGGAGATAATGAATTTTCCCGCAAAGCAGGGCTTGATGTAAAAAAGCTTGCTTCTGAAGGATTTTTTATCAAACGCCAGGGCAAACAGATTTTTCTTGCCGGTGTTGACGATCCCGCCGCAGACCCTGCAAAAAACCGCTGGAAAATGTGGATGAAAAGAGGAACGCTTTCAGCCGTTTATGATTTCCTTGAACGCTTTGCAGGAGTAAGATTCTATTTTCCGGGGGAATTGGGAACGATCGTTCCTCAGAATAAAGCTCTGATGCTTCCTGAAAAAATCGACATCATCGACCGTCCCGATTTGATCAACCGGGATAATTACAGCGGACATAAATCCAAATGGTATGAAAAAAATGATATCTATCTGGGCACGCTTAAAGGGTACAATCTGAGCTTTCTCCGTCAGCGCAACACCGATCGTCCCATGCCTTTCGGGCACGGACTTGCCTATCTGGATCTTATCAAGCGTTTCGGATCTTCCCACCCGGAATACTTTGCCCTTACTCCTGACAACCGGCGTTACAAAGAAGCGGACATGACCCATCCCGGACATATCTGCTACCACAGCGGCATAATGGAAGAGATCTACAAAGATGCAAAAACCTATCTGACAGGCGGCACAGCTTCTTCCAGAGGACTTAAAAGCTGGAGCGTCAATTTCGGAAGCAAACCTTACATTTCAATTATGCCTCAGGACTGGCTTTATTGGTGCTGCTGCGCCAAATGCGCAAAAATCGCTCCCGGCGCCCGGGTGTATCAGAATGATCCCAAAGCAGCTCAGGCTATCAGCAACTTTCTCTGGAAACATACCTCCGATTTCGCCCGCCGGTTGAAAAAAGATAAGCTCAACGCTGTCGTGACCCAGATGGCTTACGGTTGTCTGGACCGTCTGCCTGAGTGCGACATTCCTGATAATGTGGCGATCCAGCTGGCTGTTAAAGGCATGGGAAAACCTGAATATTGGGGAGATGATATCGAGCTGCTGAAAAAGTGGTATAAGAAAACCGGCGGCAAGATCTCCATCTGGACCTATCCGGGGAAACACATGAGCAAGGCTGAGATGAAGGGGATCCCTGCTATGATGCACCGTCAGACAGCCCTTTATCTGCAGCATGTCAAAAAATATATCTACGGCGTTTTTCTTGAAAGTGAAACCGACTTTGAGATCTTCAACTACCTCAACTATTACACCTTTGCCAAGGTTGCATGGGATCTTGATACCGATCTTGACAAGCTCCTTGATGAACACTACCGTTTGATGTTCGGGGCAGGGGCGTCTGAAATGAAGAAATTTTTCAACGAACTTGAAGAGCTCTGGTGCAAAAAAATCATTGGAAACATTGTTGATACTCCTCTGGGACCCATGGTCAAACTGCCCAACGACTTTGAGGTCTGGAGCAAGATCTACTCCCCCGCCAAACTCAAAGAACTTGACAATTACATCACCAGAGCCCGGAGCACTGCGGCAAAAGATCCCCTTGCGGTCAAGCGACTTGAATTCATGCGCCGTGAAATGCTGGGACCCATCAAAAATGCCGCTGCAGTTTTTGCCAAGTCCAAAGAACTCATGGGCAGCTGGAACTTTCACCTGCCGGGCAAGGTCGGTTTACGCCCCTACAAAGGCGAGGTGTGTGATGTGACGACTTCACTTGAGGCAAAAGAAGATGCTGAGAACTTCATCTTCACCTTTGAATGTGAAGAACCCCTCATGAAGCATATTCTTGCCAAGTGTAAAGGTTTTGACAATAAAGAGACCTTTGCCGACTCCTGTGTTGAGATCCTTTTGAATCCCTCCGGGGACCGCAAAAATTACTTCCACATCATCGTCAACACCAATGGCGCTGTTACCGATGCCCTCTGGAAACGGATGGGCAAGGGGAATTATAAATGGAACTCCAACAGCAAGGTGGAGGTCGTTAAAAGAGCTGACGGCTTTACCATTAAAGTTGTTCTTCCCAAAAAATCCATTGGCAAATATGATCCTGAAGGGTTCCCGGTGAACTTTGCCCGTCACAGAGCCATCAAGGGCGCTGAAGCAAATAAGGTGAATGAGATCTACTACCAGTGGAGTCCCGCCGCCGGCAGATCCTTCCATGCAACAGAACGCTGGGGCGTGATGAAGTTCGGAGCGCCTGCCAACAGAAATCTGCTGAAAGACGGTGACTTTGAAGTGACGAAGATCCGCCTCCCGTACTATGTGGGCGCCTGGGGGCTCTGGAGCTCTGAAGGGTACAAGGTCAAGCGCGCTGAGGTCGATAAGAAAGTTTTCATGACCGGCAATGCCTCTTTGCATTTGATGAATAAGATGGATAAGCGTGTTTCTGCAGGACAGAAGTTCAAAGGCATGAAGCCCAACACCCTTTACCGTTTCTCATTTCTCATGAAAACCAAGGGCATAACAGGGCGTATCGGAGCCGGTGCCTATCTTACCATCGGCAAGAAACATTATGCCTGTCCCAATGTCCGTGTGGTGGGTGATACCAGCTGGCACAGACGCTCTTTTGATATCCGGACGACTGAAGATATCACTCCCGATACCCAGGGGATCGTGGGACTTTGGATCTGGAGTGCACAAGGGGATGTTTGGTACGATGATGTCTCCATCTGTGAAGTAAAATGAGATAAGGTGTCAAGCAGTCGAAAAAAGGTATGAGAAAGGAGAGAAACATGAACAGTTTGTGGCAGAAATCATCAAAGAACAGAACAACACTTTTCACTTTAATAGAACTTCTGGTTGTTATTGCCATCATCGCCATATTGGCGGCAATGCTGCTGCCTGCTTTGAATCAGGCGCGGGAGCGGGCGAAAGGTACTTCATGTCTCAACAATTTCAAAGAGATCGGACTTGCCATTACCCAGTATGTTGCTGACAATAAGGATTGGTATTTCAATTACTGGAATGGGGGAGTCGGATCAACTTATGCAACCTCAAAGGGATGCTGGAATCAAGGCGAAGCACTCAAATGGGGGCGTATCGGGCTTTTGGCGACATACCTCGGTAACGACAGAGCTGAGTATCTGGGGGGATTGTATTACCCTGACAACGGAGGAGTGCAGAGAAGCCGTTTCGCCTGTCCTTCCATGGGACAGCCCCCGAAACCTGCTTCTGCCAATGGTTATCTCAGTTGGAATATGAGTAATTTTCTTACTAAATACAATGTTCGGATGGGGCGTGTTTTGAAACCTTCTGTTACGACCATCATTGCTGAAACAGAATGTGCAAATAATTACCTGTCTTATTACTATGAAGGTACCAACGATTCAACTTATATGCGGGCAGGCGTTTACGGGCGACACAATACAAGCGGTAACTTTGTCCATTTTGACGGGCATGTTTCAACACGCCGTATGTCTGCCATGCCCTTCCATTCCCGTTCGCCCGGCGGGTACTATCTTTATATGAATGCCTTCTGGATCTGCTGGCCTGAAGCCGGCGACACAAGAGGGAAAAATTTCAATTACGGAATCTGACAATGAACAGACAACTTTTAAATGAGTACGCCGCAGTTCCTCAGCCAGCTCAGGGACAAGCGCATTTTATCAATGCTTTGAAAGCCCCCAAGAGGGAATATTTTTCCGATGATGAAAAATGCTCCGGAGTGACGGTCGCTTTTCAGGGAGGCTCCCTTGTCCCTGAAACGGCTCTTACCTCATTGCGCCGTGTACTGAAAGCCAAGAATGTAACTGTGGGCTCTGAGGGGATACCGGTCAAATTTTCAGTTGTGCCTGATTGGGATAAAGAGGCGTTTGAGGTTGCCGCTTCTGAGAATGGAGTCGAGATCAAAGGCGCCGATGAGGACGGTTTGCGCCGGGCGGTCTATTTCTTTGAGGATCGCATCAGGGAGTGTGCCGGAACATTGTGCAGTTACGGCAAATGGCACAGAAAAGCTCAACTGAAGATCCGCATTTCCCGCTGCTTTTTCGGACCTACGGGGCGTCCCCCTTTTTTCATTGACGAGCTGATGAACGATGTGGACTATTATCCCGATGAGTATTTGAACAAACTGGCACACGAAGGAGTCAACGGTCTCTGGCTGACCATGTATTTCTTTGATATGCCGTCAACGGTCTTTCCTGAACATGGCAAAGATGCGCCGCAGCGTTTTGCAAAACTGCAGAAGACAGTGGAGAAATGCGCCCGTTACGGTATCAGGATCTATGTGTTTTTCAGCGAACCCAAGTTCTTTGCCGATAACTTCAAGCCTCATGCCTATCCTCAGGATTCGGCAAAGGATCATCCGGAACTCAAACAGCTTCATGACCGTTTCTGCACTTCAACAGAAAATGGCAAAAAGTTCATCCGTGAATCTATTGAAGCTCTTTTTTCCAATGTCCACGGTCTTGGCGGGGTCATCAACATCATGTTCGGCGAAGACAACGGTACCTGTCCCGGTCTCTTCCCTTATGAATATGCTGAACACTGCCCCGAATGTACCCGGCGGGGCGCTCCCGCAGTTTTCCGTGAACAGGCACAGATCATGTATGAGGCGATGAAAAAACACTCTCCTGAAAGTGAATTTCTGGGATGGTTCTACGCTCCGGGGAGCCGTGACGGCTCAAAGACTGCCAGATTCATGGAAGAAATTGAAAAAGCATGGCCCGAGGAGTGTTTCTTTCTCTACAACTTTGAGTCAGGGGGCATGGCTGAACAGCTGGGAAAAGTCCGTACCGTGTTTGACTACTCTCTGGCTTTTGTCGGTCCTTCTGAACAGTTCGCCGCTATGACAGAACGCTGTACCAGAAAAGCTGCCAAACTTCAGGTCGGTTGTTCACATGAGGATGCCTCTGTGCCCTTTATTCCGGTGCCTTCCAATTTGTACAAAAAGTATAAATTCCTCCATGCACATGATGTCAGCGCCGCCATGCAGTGCTGGTATTTCGGGAACTATCCCGGATTGATGAACAAGGCGGCAGGGGAACTTTCTTTTGCGCCTTTCCCCGAAACGGAACAAGAGTTTCTTGAAAAACTTGCCGCTCCCGATTGGCGGCGCAACGCCTCTCTTGCTGCTCAGGCGTGGAGCCATTTTTCTGCTGCATATCAGATGTTCCCCATGAATATCTGTTTTGAGTGGTTCGGACCTTTGCATCACTCCATCTGCTGGCCCTGGCACCTTTTCCCTGTGGATGAGCCCCTGGCGCCCAGCTGGCTGATACACCAGTTTCCGGAGATCTCCGGAGACCGTATCGGCGAATGTCTGGGAATGCACCACAACCTTGCCGATGCTATCGCTATCTGCCGAGCCATGGATGAGGAGTGGAGCAAAGGCGCTGAAATCATGGAAAATCTCAAAACTGAATACATGAACGATCCGGACCGGAGCGAAGATATCGGTGTGGCTCTTGCAGTGGGCTTGCAGATCAAAAGTGCCCTCAATACACTTCTTTTTTACGATGCCCGGGAAAGGATGTTCAGAACGGGGGGTAGCGAATTGGAGTTCATGAGGAGCCTTGTGGAGTCAGAGATCTCCAATACTTTGCAGATGAAGGATCTTTGTCTGAAAGACCCCCGTCTGGGCTATCACTCTGAGGCTGAAGCCTTCCTCTTCCATCCGGAACGGCTGGAAAAGCGCAAGGATCTTTTGGTGCATCTCCTTGAAAAAGATTTTCCCGCCTTTGATTTGAATGCCCCCTTTGTCAAAGCATGGACCGGGGAAAAGCCCACCGGACTTGCCGCAAGGGCAGGGGAGTTTTATCCCATCGGGACCACGGGGGCAGAGTGGCGTATCGCTGCTGAAAATGACAAGATGATCTTTGAGATCCGCAATTCAGGAAAAGTGAATTATGTCATTTCTCTGGAGCCCCGCCGCCTCTGGTGCCGCTTTACCGTCAACTTCAACGCCGATGGCGGCAAGACGGCAAGTACTTTTATCTGCCGGGAGGTGCCGGAGATGAAATTTTCTGAAGAAAACGGCACTTTGCGTGCAGAAATGCCTCTTGCTTTCTGGGAGGAATTCAGAGAACCGGGATTGCCCATGCGTGTTCATGTCGCCGCCACTGATAAGGCGGGGAATGTTGAAACATGGGGCGGCAATCATCCCTGGAAATCCCGTCTGACTCATGGTACATATAACCCTGCGGATGCCGGCTGGCTGCTGGGGATTTGAAGAAGGATTTGTAAAATGACCAATGGAAAATTCGGATGCGCCCTCTGGGGCTGCGGCTGGGTCGCAAGCGGACATATTGCCGCTTACCTGAAAAATAAAGATTGCCGTTTTGTCGGTCTCGGCAGCCGCAATCCTGAAAGTGCTAAAGCTAAAATTGCTGAATTCGGATTGCAGGAGTGTGTGATCTATCCCACCTTTGAAGACCTTCTCAACGATGAGCGTGTGGATATCGTTTCCATCTGTACCCCAAATGATCTGCACGCCGAAGAGGCAATGATGGCGGCAAAAGCAGGCAAACAGATCTTTCTGGAAAAGCCTGCCGCTGTGGGGGCTGAACAACTTGATAAGTTGGTACAGGTCATCCAGGAGTATAAAACAAAGACCGTCATGGGGCTTGTGCTGCGCTTCAATCCCCTGAGCATTATGCAGAAAAGGCTTATCGCTCAGGGAGAACTCGGCAATGTTTTTCTTGCCAATGTGGACTACTGGTTCGGGCGGGATCGTGGGGGCTGGATGCGTGAAGGCAAGCGCGCCGGGGGCGCCTTTGTCCTGGGCGGGTGTCACAGTGTTGATCTTGCCTGTTACCTTTTGGGCAGTGAGATCGCAGCTGTCCGCGGTGACAGTGTGCAAGTGGGGGATTGGTATGATTATCCCCCTGTTGAAACGGCTCAGGTCCGTTTCCGCAACGGAGCCAAAGGTGTCTTTTCATGCTCTCTGACTGGTTTTACACCTTATACAGCCAATATCCATATTATCGGTGAAGACGGAACCATTCTCAATGACCGTTTCTTTTTGCGCCGTTTCCAGGAACAGAAAGAATTTTTTACTGTGGATACCGGTGTCAAAAAGAGCGGCGATGTTTACAGTCATCCATTCCCCGCCATGGTCACACATTTTATTGAGTGCCTGAAAGAGGGGAGGGACTCAGAACACAATGTGGCTTCTGCGGTCAACAGCCATAAGGCGTGCTTTGCCATCTGCCGCAGCGCTGCAGAGGGCGGAAAGTGGATCGAACTGTAAAATCAGTCATAAAAAAAGTCTCTGCTTTGTCGGCAGAGACTTTTTTTATGAAAAAATATTATAATCAGCGGAACATATACCAAAGACCGATGAGAAGGAAAAGGATCTCCGCAGAAATCAGACAAATATTCCGGAAAAGATGGGATTCCGGTTTTGCCAGACTTCCGGGGGCTGTCGATTTTCCTTCCAAACGGTGGAAACCGCCGCTGTAAAGGTAGCTGTGAAGCTCACCTTTTTTGGGGCTGCGGCGTTTATTTCTGACTGTTGGTTCCGCCATCTTTTATTGATCTTCTCCGGGAATAAAGGTTTCGTCGCCCTTGAGAGAAGCAATGGTCTCTGTCAGGATCTTGACGGCGCCTTCTGCATCACGCAGGTCGCAGATCTCAACCTGGGAGTGCATGTAGCGGTTGGGGATGCTGATAAGCGCAGTGGCAACACCAGCACGGTTCAGCTGCAGTTTTGCAGTGTCAGTACCGCCGGTGGCGTTGTGGGATGTACTGTTCTGATAGGGGATCTTCTTGGCATCAGCAACTTTTCTCATCAATTTTCCCAGAGCGATATTGTTGTCGCAGCTGTAGGTCAGCATGGGACCTGCGCCGAGAGTGACATCACCGTATTCCTTCTTGGGAATATCGGGCAGATCTGTGGCAAAACCCACATCAAGAGCAAAGCCGATTTGAGGATCAATGGCGTAAGCAGCTGTCTGGACGCCGCGGCAGCCAACCTCTTCCTGAACAGTTCCAACACCGTAGACTGCCACATTGAGTTTGCGTTTGGCAAGGGCTTTCATGGTTTCAGCAATGATAAAAGCACCGATTTTATCGTCCACGCCTTTGGAGTAAAAGCGGTTCTTGCCAATAAATCTGAAATTTGAACGCATGGCAACAGGATCACCCACAGAAACAAGTTCCATGGCTTCTTCTTTGGATTCTGCACCGATATCGATCCACATATCAGAAAGTTCAAGAGCTTTGTTTCTTTCAGCATCTTTCAGCAAATGGATGGGTTTCTTGCCGATAACACCGGGGACTCTGCCCGAGGCTGTCAGGATCTCAACTTCTGAAGAGGGCACATTAAGTTTATCAATGCCTCCGTTGCGGCGGAAATAAAGCAGACCGCTTTCAGAAATGTGGACGATCTGAAAACCGATCTCATCGTAGTGTCCCGCCAGCATGACCCGGGTCTTGGCTTGAGGATTGAGAACGGCAATAGAGTTGCCCATGACATCGGCTTTGACTTCATCGCAGCAATCAGCAAGATAGGAACGGTATATTTTGCCCGCTTCCATCTCATATCCGGAGGGGCTGGAACTCATCATGAGATCTTCAAGGAATTTCAGACTTTTACTGTTGAACATATTGATTTTACTCCATATCATTACATAATATTTATCATTTGACTAATATAGCATAAAGCCCGTCAATTTCAAGGAGTTTTTTATAATTTACAGAGGTAATTTCAAAAGTCATTCAAAAAATGGCTTTCGATGCCATTCGCAAAGAGCTGTAAAGGGTAGTTTGCACTTGCTACCTGTAAGGTAACAGGCGCTTGTCCCGCCGTAGATATTATGAGAGACACAAGAGGTCTCTCATTTTTTATGTCTGAAAACAAAAAATGGTTTGCTTCTTGACAAAAACGGATTTATGTTAATCCAAGAACACCGAAGTCGCATAGTGCGCTTCAAAAATCAGGAGGACAAACCATGAATAATGTATCACAGAAACAGGAAAAAATCTACTTCGGATTGGACATCTCACAAAAAACT
>JAZODE010000119.1:0-5442 GCA_045596885.1 Victivallaceae bacterium | reverse complement strand
ATTGTCAAAGCGTCCTCGCTTCGATCTGATAAAGGGAGCGTTTTCGGCTGTTACCTTGCAGGTAGCAGCCTCAAACTACCCTTTACAGCTCTTTGCGAATGACATCTTTGCCATTTTTTGAATGACTTTTGAAATTACCTCGTTATATCATTTCTTTTAATATACAGCTTGGAGCGTACTTTTGCAAGAGCCTGTACTCTGAGGCGGATAAGAAAAATAATAAAATTCCTTTTCTTTTTACCCGCCGCAAGCCAAAAGATCTTTGAAGACAAAGACAGCGGTATGCTCGCCTGAAGAATACTGTGATCCCCCCGGCAGCAGGAACCTGCCGGAGGAAGGCAAAATGCTCTTGCAGAGAGGTTCTGCGCCGCAAAAGTGGGCAAAATAGGGAAATTTTGATAAATTTTGCCTTTTTTTTCGTATATGCACTTGATATTTATATGAATAGTGATAGTTTAAGAAAAGAGATATATGCGTTGCAGTAACGCAAAATAAATAAGGAGACCTTTTGAGAGACGTATTATGAGATACTATACAGAAGAGCACGAGTGGGTTGAAGTTATTGACGATGAAGCGACCATAGGCATTTCAGAGTATGCCGCCAAACAGCTGGGCGAGATCTCTTTTGTGGAACTCCCCGAAGAGGATGATTGCTTCAATATCGGAGACCACTTGGGGGAAATCGAATCTGAAAAAACATCATGCGATATCTACTCCCCCATCAGCGGTACCGTCTGCACCGTGAATGAACACTTGTCCGATGCTCCGGATCTTATTAATGAGTCCCCGGAAGATAAGGGCTGGATCTGCAAGATGACAGATTTTGATCCGGCTGATCTGGATGACCTGATGGATGAAGAGGAATATCAGGAATATATCGACTCTTTAGAGTAAGTTCATGCCGGGAATCATTGGTTCCCGGCTTTTTAGTGACCATTTGAGGAAATGAGGAGAATCAATTATGCTGCGTCGTGACTTTTTGAAAGGTGTCGCCCTGACCGCTCTGGCTGCCGGACTGCTGAAACGCCTTCCCCTGGGAGCCGCCGTCAAAGAAGGAGAGATCTGCGACCTCGCCGCCGTCAGAGGCAAATCCCCCGGGGATATGTTTGACCTCGCCATCGCTGCCCTGGGCGGCATGGGGGCTTTCGTCAAAAAAGGACAGTCCGTTCTGGTCAAACCCAATATCGGATGGAACTCCGAACCCGAAAAGGGCGCCGATACCAACCCCGAACTTGTGGGCAGGATCGTTAAACGCGCCATCGAAGCCGGTGCTTCAAAGGTCATGGTCTTTGACCATACATGCGACTCCGACTGGGTCTCATGCTACAAACGCAGCGGTATCAGAGATGCCGTGGAACAAGCCGGCGGCGTTATGATCACCGGCAACGACAAAAGCGCCTACCGCGAAGTGGAGATCAAAGGCGCCAAAGTCATGAAAAAAGCTCTGGTACATCCCGCTCTCCTTGATGCCGACGTGGTCATCAATGTCCCCGTTCTGAAAAATCACGGCGGCGCCACCATGACCAGCGCCATGAAAAACTACATGGGCGTGGTCTGGGACCGCAGATGGATGCACAAAAACGGACTCCACCAGTCCATTGCTGACTCCGTACTGATCCGCAAACCCGACCTCAATGTGGTGGACGCCTATCTGGTCATGACCTACGGCGGTCCTGTGGGGCGCTCCCCCAAGACCCGGCGGGTGAAGATGAATTCGCTCCTTGCTTCAAGGGACATCCTTGCCATTGACACCGCTGCCGTGAAGATGCTGGGCGTTTCCATGCCTGAGGGCAGCTACCTTGACAAAGGGGAAGAACTCAAGCTCGGCACCCGGGATCTTTCAAAACTCAAGATCAAAAGGATCGTCTGAGCTGTGAAAAATTCAAGAGTCTTCAGGATCGTCATTTCGACGCTGATGTTTCTCGCCATCGCCGCCGGTTTTTCCGGCGTCTGCTCCATAGCGGCAAAGGCGGCAGGTCTGGAGTTTTTCCCTGCCTTTGCCGCCGGTTCCCTTGCGGCGATCTTCTGGATCCTTGCCGCCCTTTTCAGAGGCAGAGTCTTTTGCTCCTTCGGCTGCCCTCTGGGGTACATTCAGGATATTACAGGATTCCTCGGCCGCAAGATCCGCCGTCAGAAAAGCGTTGTGCAGCCCCCCCGCCGCCTGTTGCGCTACGGGGCTGGGATCTTTCTCCTTGCGCTCTTTGCTTTCGGGCTCTGCGGCGTGGCGGGATTCCTTGAGCCCTTCTCGGTGACAGGAAGGTTTTTCAACGCTATCCTCAAACCCGCATTCCAGTGGATCGGCAATAAAAGCGGGCTCTGGAACTTTTCAGAGATCACCCCCGTCGCCGCCGGACTCATTGTGGTGTCGGTCATTATCATGCTTTTGATCGCAGGCAGTGCTTTTTTCAAGGAACGGCTCTTCTGCAATACCCTCTGCCCCGCAGGTTTCTTGCTGGGACTCTTTTCCCGTATTGCCAGATCACGGTTGAAATTTTCCCCTTCCTGCGTCAAATGCAAAGGTTGCGAAAAGGTCTGCAAAGGTGGTTGTATCGACGTGGAAAAGGGCATCATCGACAACGAAAGATGTGTGGTTTGCGGCAACTGTGAAGCTGTCTGCAAATTTCAGGGGCTCACTACCGCAGGAACTTTTCTGCCTGATTCCGTGGTTCCCGGGCAGCTGGACGGCAAAAGACGCCTTCTCCTTGCCGGTATCGCTGTGACCGGCGCCGCAGGAGCTGTGGGTGGAAATGTGCTGAGACCCTCTGAGGACAAACTGCCCTGTGCTCCTCCCGGAGCAGGTTCCATTGAAGAATTCAATTCAAAATGCACCGGATGCCAGCTGTGCGTGGCAAACTGTTCAGGAAAAATACTTGCCCCCGCCCTGCTGGAGTACGGCATTGCCGGGATCGGTCAGGTGCGGATGCTGCCTGAAAAGGGTTTCTGCGACTTCAACTGCAACAAGTGCAGCAACATTTGTCCCGCAGGGGCTTTGAAACCTCTGACTCTGCCCGAAAAAAGACGGTGGCGTGTAGGCGTTGTCACCTACTTCAAGGAGCGCTGCGTGGTGGTCACTGACGGGGAATCCTGCGGCGCCTGTGCTGAACACTGCCCCACAGGAGCGCTGGATATGGTGGATTACAAGGACGGTCTGACCATCCCCAAAGTGACTCCTGAGATCTGTATCGGCTGCGGCGGATGTGAATATATCTGCCCTGTGCGCCCCCTGCGTGCCGTGGAGATCAGAGGCGTCGCCAAACAATCCATGACGGCGGACCCCGCCAAATTCCGTACCAAAGCGGTGAAAAAGGAACCGGTCAAGCAAGTTTCTGCGGATGATGCCTTCCCCTTCTGATGAACTACTATTTCCACGTTCCATTCTGCGCTTCCAAATGCGGTTACTGCGCCTTTTATTCTCTTCCGGGAGTGGGAAGAGAGGTCGTTGACGCCTATCTTGATTGTCTGGAACGCACCTTTGTGCCTTGCGGCAGGGCGGAAACTTTGTATATCGGGGGGGGGACCCCCACCTTTCTTACGGTGGAGCAGATGGAGCGATTTTTAAAACTCCTCCGTTCCCGCATTGAATTTGAAGAAGGTGCTGAAATTTCCTGCGAAGCCAACCCGGAGACCCTGACTCCGGAAAAAGTGGCGCTCCTGAGAGAAAACATCACCCGTCTCAGTATGGGCGTCCAGAGCTTTGACGCTTCTGTCAGAAACAATATCGGCAGAAAGTGCAGCGATGAAGCTTTGGAAAATGCCATTTCTCTGGTTAGAAAAGCTGCCTTTCCCCATTGGAACATGGATCTGATCTTTGCCCTGCCGGGGCAGAGCGATGAAGCCTTTTTCGCCGGGGCAGCGCGCGCCCTTGCCTGTGGTGCAGATCACATTTCATGCTACGCTCTCACAGCCGAAGAGAATGCCGCCTTGAAACTCCCGGAAGATGATGAGCGTGCCGCAGAGCTCATGCCAGCCATAGCCCGTTTTCTGGAGGGACAGGGCGTTTGCCGCTACGAGATCTCCAATTTCGCCCGCCCCGGGGCGGAGTGCCGCCACAATGTCAATGTCTGGCGGGGAGGACTCCTTTCAGGGCACGGTCCCGGAGCATGCGGCTTTGACGGCGTTGACCGCTGGAGCAACAGGACTCTTGAAATGTGGCTTGAAGGCGCTCCCCCGGAGAGGGATGTTATTTCAAAAAAAGAGCGGCTCAATGAGATCTTTGCCGTCAATCTGCGTACCGCTGCCGGATGGACTCCCGGGCTCTGGGCAAAGGTCCCCGGTGCCGACGGGTGGCAGGAACGGCTGAAGATCATCCGCACCGTTGCCTCATCAATGAGGGAAGATTGGTTTATTATTTCTGAGGGACGCATTGCCTTGACCGGTGACGGCATGATGTTCTGGAACAGTGTCGCCGGGGAGATCTTTGACTATGGGACTTGAATACACCCCCTATACCCCTTACAAACGGTACAAACTTGAAATTTCTTACGACGGCAGCGACTACTGCGGCTGGCAGATCCAGCCCCACAGCCCTTCCGTCCAGCAGACCTTGCAGGAGACTTTGGAAAAACTCTACAAACACCCCATCCACCTGATCGGCAGTTCCCGGACCGATACAGGTGTCCACGCTTTGGGATTTGTGGCAAGTTTCATTACCCCTGAACAGCCGGACATTCCTGCTGAAAATCTCATGAAGGTCCTCAACCGCCGTCTGCCTTACTCCATCAGGATCCGGTCTGCCGTTGAGGTCCCTCTGGCTTTTCACTCCCGCTACGATGCACTGGGGAAGGCATACACTTATGTTTTGAACTACGGTCCTGAATCCCCCTTTTCGGTCCGTTATTCATGGAAATCCTGCCACACCCTTGATCCTGAAAAGATCAAAGCGGTGCTGCCGGTGCTGACCGGGACTCATGATTACTCCTCCTTTGTGGTGGAGCGCTCCGCCATTGATGACGCCGTGCGGACCATCTACCGCATCGATTACCGGGAGTTCGGACACTTCGGATGTGTCACCTTTGTGGGCAACGGATTTCTTTACAAGATGATCCGCTGCCTTATGGGGACCATTGAAGCTGCGGGGGCAGGGAAACTTTCCCCTGAGGCGGTGAAGCGCATACTTGAAGCAAAACAGCGCCTTGCGGCTCCCGAAACGGCGCCCCCAAACGGACTTTTTCTCATGCAGGTCTTTTACGAGGAGGAACTGCTGCAAAACTACGAAACTACGGCGCTCCCCTTTACCTGCTGAACAGAAAAACTCCCCTTGCAAAGAATCCACTCTTTGAAGGGGAGCTTTTTTTCAGGCGGTTTGAGGTAATTTCAAAAGTCATTCAAAAAATGGCAAAGATGCCATTCGCAAAGAGCTGCAAAGGGTAGTTTGAGGTTGCTACCTGTAAGGTAACAGCCGAAAACGCTCCCTTTGTCAGATCGAAGCGAGGGCGCTTTGAC
>JAZODE010000118.1:0-9401 GCA_045596885.1 Victivallaceae bacterium | reverse complement strand
AAATCTACCCATATAGGGAATATAGCCTTACCATAAAATAAAAAGAGGTAACTCAAAATGAAAGAAAAACGTATTATTTTCTTCGGCGCTCACCCTGATGATGCCGATATCCTCTGCAGCGGAACTGCCATCAAACTGGCACGGGCAGGGCACAAAGTCAAGTTCGTTTCCGTCACCAACGGCGACACGGGACACTACAGTCTTTCAAGAGAAGAAACTGCAAAGATCCGTATTGAAGAAGCCCGTCAGGCAGGACTGACCTCAGGCATTGCCGAATATCAGGTCATTGCCGATCAGAATTGCGGCGTTGAACCCACCCTTGCCAACCGTATCAGGATCATGCGCATCCTGCGCAGCTGGAATCCCGATCTGGTCATTACCCACCGTCTCTGCGACTATCACCCCGACCACCGTGCCACGGCACAGCTGGTGATGGATTGCGCCTACACCTGTATGGTGCCTCACTTCTGCGAAGACACCCCTATTCCGGATCAGGTCCCGGTTTTTGCCCACAGCTTTGACCGTTTCACCGATCCCCGCCCCCTCCGGGCAGACGCTCTCATTGAGATCGACTCCGTCATGGATCAGAAACTTGCAGCCATGGCATGTCACCGTTCCCAGTTCTATGAGTGGCTCCCCTGGGCGGACGGCGACAGGAACTTTGATGTCACCAAACTCAACGAAGAGGAACGCAAGCAGCACCTGATGAAGTGGAATCAGCGTTTCCGCACTGCTGCCGACACCTACAGAGCTGAGCTGAAACGCGCTTACGGCGAAGAGATGGGGTCCAAGATCCAGTACGCAGAGGTCTTTGAACAGTCCTTCTACTCCCGTCAGCTGCCCATTGATGAATTTCAGGCATTGCTGATGCCCTGACCGTTCACGGCACTATCCGGCAGGGGGATGGCAGAAATGTCATCCCGCTTTTTTATGGTTGCAAAGATGACAGCTTGAAAAGATCTGCTTCAAAGTGTATATTATGCCTTTTGAAACTGCCTCAACTGCCTCAAATATAAGGAGCACACTGAAAATGAGTGAAAATAAGTCCCCCCGGAGCTTCAACTGGAAACAGTTTACACTGTGGATGAGCGCCCTGATCCTCGGTGCCATCCTCGGAGCGTTGAATATCAGCGCTCTCAATGATTTTTTCAACTTTATCGCCGGGATCTACACCAGACTTTTCAAATTCGTTGCCGTTCCCACCATCGCATTGGCAGTGACCACCACTCTTGCGCTGCTGGGAGCCAAAAAGAATACAGGCAGGATCTTCATGCACACCATTGTGTGGACTCTGCTCACCACCATTGCCGCCGCCGCTGTGGGTGCGCTCCTCTACAAGCTCGCCGCTCCCGGCAATCTGCCCGTTGAACTTGTCAAAGCAGGACAGAAAGGAGTTCCTCAAAATCTGGGGACCATTTCACTTTACAACCATATCCTTGCCATATTCCCTGACAACATCATCAATCCCTTTTCTGCGGGCAATGTTCTGAGTATCCTTCTCATCGCCACAGCAGTGGGCTTGACGCTGGCACTCATCAAAGAATCAGAAAATACCAAAGCGCTTTTGAAGGTGATCCTTGGAGCGCAGGAGATGCTCTTTGCCCTCATCAAGGCTTTGGTCTGGAGTCTTCCTCTGGGTATTGTCGCCTTTTCCGCCCAGCTGACGGCACAGCTTTCGGCGGGCACCGCCATGGATTCACTGGGCAAATATGTGGCAGTGATCCTCGGAGGGAACTTTTTGCAGTTCCTTGTTGTCCTTCCCCTCTTTCTGCTTCTGCGAAAGATAAATCCTCTGAAGGTCTTCAAAGCCATGCTTCCTGCTGTGCTTATGGCATTTTTTACCAAAAGCTCCACAGCCACACTGCCGGTCACTGTTGCTTCTGCTGAAAACAACCTCAAAGCCAAACCTGAAGTCGCCCGTTTCGTGCTCCCCATCTGCTGTACCATCAATATGAACGGCTGTGCCGCCTTCATCATGATCACATCCCTCTTTCTGCTCCAGAACGGGGGCGTGGAACTGAGTTGCGGCACCATTATTTTCTGGATGCTTATTTCTGTTATTTCAGCGGTGGGCAACGCGGGAGTCCCCATGGGATGTTATTTCCTCACTCTCTCACTCATGTCGGGAGCCGGTGTCCCTGTGGGGATCATGGGAGTCATTCTTCCTGTTTACGCTCTCATCGACATGGTGGAAACAGGAGTCAATGTCTGGTCCGATTCCTGCGTCTGTGCCATGGTCAACAAATCCATGGAAGATCAGAACTGCTGAAAAAAGGGATAAAAAAAGCGGTCCGCCGGGGACCGCTTTTTTTGTGCCTTGATTTCAAAGCAATGTGTAGTGTTCGCCTTCGGGCTTGCTCCACTCCAGAGCGCCGTAAAACTCGCAGAAGGCTTCTGCAATGGTGGGGTGCTCAGAGGTGGTGATCCGTCTGGGGGGCAGATCGCCTACCTCGGGGATCAGTTTCGGGGAGGTGGCACGGTATTCAGCCTCAGCAATGTAGGGTCCTTTTATGGGCTTGATGGCAAAAGAGCCGGGCTCCTTGAAATATTTCTGCAAAGCAAGTCCGCACTGTTTTTGGATGTCGGCAAGAACAGCGGCTCTGGGGTAATGGAGTGCCGCACTCTGGCGCGCCATGACTTCGCCTGCGGGACAGGAGGCGTCAAGAGGCTTGTTGAATCCTTCTTTGACGGCGGATGTGAAGATGCCGGGGATCAGCTCTTTAGCTTCATAGGTCAGAGCCAGATCGCCTGCGGCAAAGATCACCGGAATATTTTTTTCAAAAAAGGCGTAAGAAAGCTGTCCGAATTCCCCCAGAGAAACGCCGTTGATGCGGAAATCCACAGCTTCACCAGTCTGGGTGTGCGCCAGATGGGCGTTGGGAGTGCCCGCCTTGGCGTGCTGTCCCACAAATGCCGCAACGTCGCAATCATCGTTAAAAACAGGCGACACCTTCGTTCCCCGCTGCAAAGCGGCTCTGGGATCCAGGATCTCCCCCCGGATGGAGCCCCCTGAACCGTGTCCGTCTGCGACGACGACAGAGGTGGCACCGGCGCCGAAAAATCCTGCCACAGCAGCGTTGACCTCTTCGGTCAGAAACCGGCAGCCGATCTCGTTACGGCGTCCTGCGGGGGTGCACCAGTCGGGAAAATTCAAGACGCCGTTGACGCCCTCCAAATCTGTAATGATAAGTACTCTCACAGTAAAACTCCTTATTTTGAGGCAATGAAATTACCTCATTTTATTTATTTTTCTTACTGAGCTCAATAAGTTCCACTCTATCGATCCAAACCTTGCCCGTAGTACGCTTGAAAAGGACAAAGAGGACATTGGCTTTCTTACCCTTGGGCGGAAGGTTTTCCCCGCTTTTGAAAGTAAAGGTCAGCTTGTGCCAGGGGGCAGTTCCTTTGGGAAAGACTTTGGGAAGGGTGTGGACTCTGCCGTTACCTTCAAAGACCCGCACATAAAGTCCGGGATGGGTCAGTTTTTCCAGTTTGATAAAGTAGCTCAGCTGATACTTTGTGTTGGGTTTGAGAGGAGGCAGAGACTGACTGACGATATGACATCCGGGGGTTTCCATACGGCAGGAGCTGCCGCCGAAACGGAAGACCTGAGTATCTCTGTAAATCACCTTATGCGCTGCCCAGGGACCGATAAAACGCTTGGCACTGCCGAGTTTGCCCTGAAAATCCTGATCTTTCAGCAGATTTCTGTTTTCCGGAGCCTTAAAGTGAACGATGCCGAACTGTTCCACCATGTTGCGGGGAGGAAGTTTGATCCAGTTGTAGTAGGTGTTTTGAGCTTTGAGAGAACGCAGACGGGTAAAGTCGGCGTTGATCCCCTTCTTGCCTGCCGGAGCCATGGAGCTGCGGGGGACTTTGATTTCAGCGCACCAGCTTTTCCCAGGCTGGAGTGAAACGGCAGTCACCGCCTTGCTGTTCCACTTCCAGCGCATATCGCCGGGACGGACATAAAGATCAGTCACACAGTTTTTGGAGGAAAGCATGATCTGATAGTACTCTTTCCGGTCCCCCCGGGTATCCAGATAGACCTCGACGCAGTTGTCTTCCCAGAGCAGCTGGTCATCATGTTTGCGGTCAGCGGCAACGATCTTTGAGGTGAAGGGTTCTTCGCAGCGGAATCCAAAGTAGAAATGATCTTTGTCCCGGAGCATATAGACTTTAGTTTCCACATCGGTCACATCCCCTTTTCTGGCACGGAGCCAGACGGGGATCGCCTTTTTCCAGGCGGGATCGTTGAGTTTGCCGTCAACGGTGATTTTTTCGCCGGGGGCAAGTTCATTCATCACGCCTTCGTCTGCGATTTCGCAGGATCGGCGGTAGCGTTCAAGTCCGGTGGTGACAGGGCCCCAGAATTCGGCACGGATGAATTTCAACCGTTTCAAAGCCTCAGGATCTTTTTTGACCAGTTTTTCCGCCTTGTCGAACTCTTTGTTGACCTCAGCGATCATTTTCGCATTGTAAATATTGTTCCAGATCTCAGTCTGAGAGGGGACCACCCCTTTGGGACCGACGGAGGTCTCTATGACATTGCCGCAGATCTTCGTCAGCCAGATCTCTTCGCAGCGGTCAAAGATCTTCCGGACGATGGGGGCGGCGGCGCCGTACATGAGTTTGTAGTGTTCATCAAGGAGTTTGTCAACATCTGTTGAAGCGTTCCACATGACCTTGGCGGCAACGTAGTGGTTGAGGAATCCGAAAAGCCAGACGTCGGTTTCAGATTCGAGGAAGGCACCAAAGGTGTGATCCGCCTGCCGTTTCAGAAAGCTCCCCATGGCACGGGGGGTGGAGTTGGGGATCCAGCCCACAACGGCACGGGCTTTGGTGGGATAAAGCCACAAATAAGGCTTGGTCCCCAGCTTTTTGTGCCAGGCACGCAAAAGCCGGTCATTGTCCTTCTGGGAGGGAAGTCTCTCATCGTATGGTCCCGTCAGAGCCAGCTGAAGGATAACATTGGAGGGAATATCACAATCGGGGATCGCCTTGTACTCTGCATAAGCCATACAGGTCACGAAACCGGAGATCTTGTCTTTCTGCAGTTTTTTGGCAAAACTGGAAAAATAGTTCCACATGAAATTGCCGATTTTCTTCTTGTCGCCGCCGGCAAAAATCTCTTTGCACTTTTCGCAATGGCAGGGAGGCATCCCGTCATTGGGCATCAGATTGAAAAAAGGTTTGCGGTGGGGGAACCCCCAGGCAACTCTGCCGTGCCCGTTCTGAACGCCCCGGCTGGAAGCAGGTTTGCCGGTCAGGAGGGCAACGGCATCCTGATAGATCTCATTTTTAAGGTCCATATTGCTGAAGCAGAGATGTCCCAGATCGTAGTTCGAGTTCCCCATCTTGACCTCGGCGTTCCACCTTCTGCCGTTTTTGTTGAGAGCAAAGTACTCAGGGTGGGTCTTGCCGAAACGCTCAACAAGCCCCAGATAGCCGAGACCGTGGCAGTTGGGGATGTACAAGGTACTGGTGCGGAGCTGGAAGGCAGAAAGCTGCCGCCAGTTTTTGGGGGCTCCTGAGTATTCAAAGCGCTGTCCTTCCATAAGGGGGCCCCAGGTCTTGAAGTAGAAGGTGCGATGCTGCATATCGGGACGCTCTGCAATATCCACTCCCGGCAGAACGATCTCCTTTTTTCGTGGGATGATGGTTCCCATTTCTCCGGGGAAATAGTAGCGGACTCCGGCAAAACGCTCCAGAAAATCCTGCACACCGAACAAGGTGGCACGTTCCACATATCCGGCGTTAGAAAGGGGATAGGCGCGGCGGTCATCCCGCCCGATGATCAAAAGCTGTTTCCCCGCAGAGCGAATATAGAATCCATCCCGGTCAAGGGCATTGATATCCAGCTTCATTTGGGCGGCAAGTTCAAGATCCCCCACATGGAGAGCAACTTTTCCCGTACCTTTGACAAGAACAGGAACTTTGCAACTGAGGATCTTCCCCAGAGTTTCGCTCAGGAGTTGCCCTGCGTACTTTGCTGTGGGGGAAGCCTTTTTGGGGACCACGACCTCAAAGCTCCCCGGTTTCAAAACCAGAGATGTTTTTGAGTTCAGCACACTCCGTCTCGGAGAATTGGCTTTGGGCGCAAAAGCGCCCCCCTCTGCGCCCCACAGACATACTGCTGCAAGGCAAAGATACAAAAATACGAAACTCTTTCTCATAAGATCCACCTTTTTTGTTAATGTTGTATATACTCTGATCTGTTTTAAGATACACTCTCTTACCCTGCAATACAACCCCCGACAGCAAATTAAAGGCAATTTTTTAATTTTTACAATGTGATCGGTCCCGCCGGAGCATTGGCGCTGCATGCATCTTCCAGCCACGAACCGTTGGGGAGCTGGGCGCCCCGCCAGCTGTACCAGATTTTGGAGCTATTCCCTTTCAGGATGTCTGCTTTCTGTTCCGGAGAGAAAATTTCATCGAACTTTTCCACGAACTGGGCTCTGGTATAGATTTTTTCGCCATTATTGTAAATAGGGAACGAAATCATCTTTGCCACAGTCATCTTATCATTTTCCTGAAATGCTTTCCGGTAGATCTGCCAGAACTTTTCAGCGTTGATCTTCCAGACAAAGGGATCGCATTTTTCGGCATATTTCAACATGGGGTCCAATCCGATCTCTTGAGAAATACCGGGGGTGTGTTCAGGATCTGACCCGGTGATATATGAGACCGGGACTGCTCCGCTGCCTTTCCTGCCTTTTTTATCCACACAATTGACCAGATAATGGCCGTTTCCTTCAAAAGCAGCCTTGGTGATTACCACATTCTCCCCCAGATAGACCAGTTTTGAAATGGTCCGCCATTGGGGACCGGAGGTGAGGAAATAGTGCTCTTTCCCCTTTTCAGAGACCCGGAACACAAAGGCGCACATAGGCATATTGCCGCTGCCGTAGTTGCGTTTAGGATCGTCAAAGACCAGATATTCTGTAATGTCCATCCGGTTCAAAGGAATGAGGAAGTCATTTTCATAGAGCTTCAACCCGGGGAATTTTTTTTCCGGCAACGCGGAGTAAACCCCTGTGACGCTTCTATTAACCGGTGCCGTCGGTTTGACATACCGGGGTATCTCCGGTTCAGGGACGGAGGGAGGTGTTTTGTAAAATGTGCAAACTGCCCACAAGGAGCCCACAACGCCTGCACCCGCAAGGGCTGAAATAATCTCTCTTTTCATTGTTGATATTCCTGATGTCTTTTAATTATGCTGTTTATGATCATATCCTGCTGCTCCGCATCCGCTCCCGGCTTCGTTCCACTACGCCGTGGCAAGCTTCTGCTCAAGGAAAGGGATTTCCAATCATTGAACTGGGACAAGGGCGAGGCGGAAGCCGATGCGGTTGTAGCGATTACCGGGGCTGCTGTCGTCCCGGCACGCAGAACGGCAGAACTTCGCGAAGTTGTCCCAACTGCCGCCACGGATCACGCGGTTCGAGCCGGATGTGGGACCAGTAGGATCAGTAGCGTCTCCTGTGTAGGAAGCGTACCAATCTCTGCACCACTCACATACATTTCCGTGCATATCATACAAGCCCCAATTGTTGGGACGCTTCTGACCGACAGCTTTGTGTCCATTTGAAACATAATTTCCAAAATGCCATCCTACTTCATTTAAGTTGGAACACTCTCTTTCGGATGTTAAGTTTGTTCCATTATTCAAAGCTGTCGTCGTTCCGGCACGGCAGGCGTATTCCCACTGTGCTTCTGTCGGCAGATCAAACCTGTATCCGGCGGGGAGTTTCCCCGCATAGCGTTCGTTGAGCTTGTTGCAAAACTCTTTGGCGTCCTCCCAGCTCACTTGTTCCACAGGATGGTTGCTGCCTTTGTAAGATGATGGATTATTACCCATAATTGCTTCATACTGTGCCTGAGTCACCTCAAATTTTCCCAGCCAGTAATCTTTGGTCAGTGTTACCTGATGTTGTTTTTCCCAACCTAATCTGCCAAGTTCTCCTTTTGGGCTCCCCATAGTGAAAGTTCCAGCTTTGATCTTTACCATTTCAAGTTTGACGCCGTTGGCAAGAGTTACCGTACCGTTGAATTCCACTTTTGTCAGTTCAGTCGTAATTTTCTTCGCTCCCCGCCAGTCGCAGGTGAAATCGACCTCGCCGACATATTCAGTTTCACCTGTCTGCCAGGTCAGGATTCCTTTATAATGGCGATTTTCGGTAAAGTCTTGAATCCTTTGCATCGTATCAAGATCGGTATTCCCGAATTTGACTTTAGCAGGGACCCGCTCACCATCTACCGTGGCAACGATTTCAAGGGTGGGCTTCAGATTATTTTCCGCCTCCTCTTTCAAACTCTGCGCCTGAGCGTTATCGCTGTCGATCCTCAAGGCGGCAACGGCGCAGTCATAAACCTGCTGCCAATTCTTTGCTGTTTTGGCGTTGCGGGCGGAGGTCAGCTCTTTATTCAATTTCTCAAGTTTGATTTGTTCCTGAGCATCTGTAATGAGTTTTTCCGCTGTGCTATGACCGGATTCAATTGCCAAAACCTCTCTGGCTCTGGTTATTGCATCAGACCAACGCTTTTGTGCAAAGGCGTGGTGTGCAGCTTTTAACCCCATGGAAATCTTTGCTTTTTTGATTTCCTCCTTGCCATCGCGCCGGGCTTTCAATGCCCCCTGATGATCCGGTAAAACTGCCAGAAGTGCATCGGACTCACGGAGAACTTTTTCCCAATTGCCCGCACTGACAGCGGAGTTGATCGCTGTTTCATAAGATTGCAGACTAACACTGTATGCCGTCTGAAAATTTTTCTCTGACAAACGCCATTCTTTTATTGCCGAATCAAACTCACCACTGTTAAAATATTTTTCACCGGAAATCTGTTTTTCCGACGCCGTTTTATAAGTTGCAAAGTTCAATACCTTACTGAATTTTCCGGCTCTTGCTTTCGCCTGTTGGACCACATTCCGCAAACTCTTTGCCTGTTCACAAACGGGACCTTGTTTTTTGATCCACTTTATTTCTTTTTCAAGGGTTTCGGCATTGCGTTTCATGCTTTTAAGATACGCCAGACGGGAATTGGCTGCCGTGGTGACTTTCAAGTCGTTCAAGTTGGACTCCAACTGCTTGAAAGCGGCATTCATTTTTTGGATGTGTACCTGAAAAGGGGCATCATAAGTTTTGGCATTGATCCCATCAATAGCTTGATTCAATTCAAAGCGCCGTTCCACGATCTCCCCATACAATTTTTCCAATTCTGCTGAAATATTGTTTGACGGGGGAACAACAGGAGGCTTGGGCTCCGGCTTCACAGGTGGTACCGGCGCAGGCTTAGGCACCGGCACAGGAACAGGGACTTCCTTTTCAGAGCTGGTAAAATAATACCCCGCTCCCCCCAAGTCGGAGGCCAAGCGGTCTTAGGAAGACAATGGGTCT